>CAZVOQ010000037.1:0-12376 GCA_964628475.1 uncultured Oscillospiraceae bacterium
TCCATTATGCACGCAAGGAAAACTTCGATTTATATTATCGCAAGATAATATAAATTATATGTTACTTGATGTTACTTGCGACTTCTATAAGCCTAGGATAAGCATACTCAAAAAACTCTTGATAACTTTGGCAAAAATAATTTAGTGAAAGCTCACCATTAACCATTGGCTCTCTATCTCGCCTGCACCCACCACGACATAATTTATACCATTTGCATTCCTTGCATTTATCATCTACATGATGTGATATTTTATAAAAATCAAGCTCCTTGCGATTATTATTTATATCTTCAAAGCTATCAGTTAAAATATTTCCTATATATAATTCATCAATAACATAAAAATCACAAGGATAAACACTTCCATCGGCTTCAATAACTGTTTGAATACTGCAAACGCCACTCATTCCACAGCTTTCAGGATAGTAGCCTTTTAGTATCATTAATAAATTTTCAAAATATCTATCCCAAATAATATTACCACTTTGAATTTCATTTAGCCATAAATCAAATCTAGTTTTTAAAAATTCAGAATAAACTTCTGGCGTTAAAGAATATTTACTTGTGCCCCTTTTTTCATTAAAATCATCAATGCAAGGGATGTATTGTTGCCAGTTAAATTTATTCTTTTTATAAAATTTATAAATTTTATTTATCTCTTTTGCCGTATCATTAGTTACAACTGTTAGAATATTAAAATCAACATTGTATTTTTTTAATAAATTAATACTTTCCATAATCCTATCAAAAGTGCCACCTAGTTTATTATCAAGGCGATTCACATTATGAGTTTTTGGGATTCCATCTAAAGATATGCCAACTAAAAAATTGTTTTCGCTAAAAAACTTTGCCCATTCTTTATCTATAACCATTCCATTTGTTTGGATTCCATATTGAATATTTAAGTTTTTGATATTTTTAGAGTTTACATAATTAACAGTGTCTTTATAAAAATCAAGCCCTATTAACGTAGGCTCTCCTCCTTGAAAAGCTAAAGTTAGAGTGTTATCAGCTTCTTCAACTGCCTTATCGATAATTATGTGCATATTATCAGTGGATAGCATACCGCGGTTTGCAACTTCTCTATGGTTTACAACATCTGCATAAAAGCAATATTGACATCGCATATTACAGCTTGAGCTGGCTGGCTTGATTAATAAGTGTAGTGGTGGCATAGTTTTCTCCTAAAATTATTAGTATATTATACATTATAATGCGATTTTACATAATAATCAATAGAGATAAATAAAAGCCTTGAAAAGAAAAATCTTTCAAGGCTTTATAAATTTATTTTTTACTAAGATATCGATAAATAGTAGTTTCAGTTGTGCTTAAAGTTTCGGCAAGTTCTGAAATTGCTCCTTTAATTAAAAATAATCCTTTTGAATCTAATGATTGAACGATTGCTAGCTTTTCTTCTGGGGATAGACGCTTAGTTTCAACGTTGTAATGAGATAATTCAGAATTTATCGCATTTTGAACATAGCCCTCAACAGATACATCAAACTGATCATAAACTGTTTCATCGCTAGGCTTAATATGTCCAGACACCATATTATTAAGTAAATCTCTAAAATCAACCATTAAATCAACATCAGTATTAATAGTTATTATTTTAATAGGTGTTCCATTTTTATCTTTTAAAAAGAAAGAGCCAGATTTAAGCTTTTTATTACTAATAGATAGTGCTCTATAATTAACGATAAAATCTTGCTGTTCATACACTTTTTTTTCAAGCATATTTTTTTCAAAACTGCGCATACTAGAGCCGATTTTCATCTGCTCATTAAATGGGTTTAGTATATATTCAATTTCCATTTTATCTACATCATAAACAACAATTTCAGAATTTTCTCCTAAAACACTAGACATAAAATTTAGTAGTGGATAAAAATATTCATTTAATTTAAGTTGCATAACTTTGCCTCCTAATAGCATATATTCTTATTTAAAATATTACCACAGAAAACCATAGTTTACAACACTTTATGCGTTTTAACGAAAAAATTAAAATATGTTTGTATAATTTTGCTCTTGAAATTAAATTCACTTTAAGTTAGAATTTATTACAAGATGTAAGAAAAATTCACACAATGTGAATTTGATTACCAAAAATATACAATTATAATACTAGGAGGAATAAAACAATGCAAGAAATTAACTTTCAAACAGCAGAACCATTTAGAATTAAGGTAGTAGAGCCACTAAAGAAAACAACAAAAGCTTACAGACAAGAAGCACTAAAAAAAGCTCAATTTAACGCTTTTAGACTAAAAGCTGAGGACGTGTATGTTGACTGTTTAACAGACTCAGGTACAACAGCTATGAGTACAAAGCAATGGGCAGCAATGATGGATGGCGATGAAAGCTACGCTGGATGCCAAAGCTTTTATAGATTAGAAGGCTCAGCTCAAGATGTTTTTGGAATGCCATACGTGCAACCAACTCACCAAGGTAGAGCAGCAGACTACATTATGGCTAAATACTATGCTAAAGAAGGCAAATATGCTTGTGGTAATATGCATTTTGATACTTTTAGAGGGAATGCAGAAATTCTAGGAGCTATTCCTAGCGACTGTGTTGTTGATGAAGGATTAGACACAGCAAGTGCACCATCACCTTTTAAAGGTAACATAGATGTTTCAAAAATGCAAAAAATACTTGATGAAAATGGTGCTGGTTCAATTTCAGTTATCATCATCACAGTAACTTGTAATAATAATGGTGGTCAGCCAGTTTCAATGGCTAATATTAAAGCTGTTAGCGAATTTGCAAAAGCAAACGATATCCCTGTTGTTATGGATAGTGCAAGACTTGCTGAAAATGCATACTTTATTAAAACAAGAGAAGCAGGATATGAAGATAAAGAAATTAAAGACATTACAAGAGAAATGTTTTCATACTGCGAAACAGCTACAATGTCTAGTAAAAAAGACGGGCTTGTAAATATAGGTGGATTAATCGTTTCAAGAAATGAAGAGTTTTTCGATTTTGCAAATCAAATGGCTATTGTTCATGAAGGATTTATTACATACGGTGGTTTAGCGGGCAGAGATATGGATGCTCTAGCTATCGGGCTTCAAGAAGGTACTGAAGAATCATACCTAGAATACAGAACAGGCCAAGTTAAATACTTAGGCGATAAACTAAAAGAAGCTGGAATTCCAATAATCGAGCCAACTGGTGGTCATGGTGTTTATGTTGACGGTAGAAAATTCTTCCCACAAATCCCACAACATGAATTCCCATCACAAAGACTTGTTGTTGCTTTATATGAAGAAGCAGGTATTCGTGCTTGCGAGCTTGGTGCTTGTGCATTCGGCTCAAAAGATAAAGTTACAGGGGAACCTATATGGCCAGAACTTGAAACAATGAGAATTTGTATCTCAAGAAGAGTTTACACAAATTCACATATAGATTGCATAGTTAATGCTTTAGCTTATATCTATAAAAATAGAGATAGCTACAAAGGTATGAAACTTGTTTACGAAGGAAAAATCACTTCACTTCGTCATTTCACAGCAGGATTTGAATTACTATAATTAAAAGTTAAAATTTAATAATGAAATTGCAAGCTGAACAGTTACAAATCTTAAGGATTATAAACATCAGCTTGCAATAATGAAAAAAAGACTATAAGGAGATTTACTATGAGCGTTATGAAAAACTCTAGCAATCACAATCCTATAGAAAGAGAAAAGTTTGGAACAAGGCTCTCTTTCGTTCTTGCTTCAATGGGTGGAGCAATCGGTCTTGGGAATGTGTGGAAATTCCCGTATCTTGTTGGACAACATGGAGGCGCGGCCTTTATTGTTATCTATTTAATAGCTTTATTTATTATAGCTGTTCCTATTCTTATAACAGAATTTGCAATAGGAAGAAAAACAGGAACAAGCTATACAACAGCCTTAAAACAATTACTCCCAGGCACGAAATGGCATTATCTTGGCATACTAGGTGTTATAGGGCTTGTTTTAACACTAGGCTTTTATGGCGGTATTGCTGGCTGGACAATTGCTTATCTTGTTAAAAGTGTTACAGGCACATTCACAGGAATGGACGCAGCATCAGTTGGCGCTGAATTTGGAACATTTATAGCAGATCCTTTCCAAGTTGTTTTTTGGCTTGCAGTTATGCTTGGTATTACAACATTTGTTGTTATAAAAGGCGTTAAAGGTGGTATAGAAAAAGTTTGTAACTTTTTACTGCCAGCAATGTTTATTATGATTATAGGCCTTGCAATTCGCTCAATGACACTTCCAGGGGCAGGACCGGGTATAGAATTTTATCTAAATCCAGATTTCTCAGGAATAGATGCAGGCGATATTATGGCGGCAGTAGGTCAAGCTTGTTTCACTTTAGGAGTTGGCCTTGGTAATCTAGTTATCTATGGTAGTTATTTAGATAAAAAGAAAACAATTGGTAGTAGTACATTTATGGTAGCTGGTGGTGATATGGCAGCGGCAATAATGTTTGGGTTTATTATATTCCCAGCAGCAGCGGCTTATAATATCGAAGCAGGCATGGGGCCACCACTAGTGTTTATAACACTTCCAACGATATTTGCACAAATGCCAATGGGCGGTGTTTTAAGTACAATATTCTTTTTAATGTTAACATTTGCTTGCTTAACTTCAACAATTTGTATTTTAGAAGCAGTTGTGGGGTATGTAGTTGATGAATTTAAAATTGAAAGAAAAAAAGCTACTTATATATGCGCATCGATTATATTTGTTTTAGGCGTTATTATGATGTTATCATTTGGCGTTTTAGGCGATGTAAAAATCTTTGGAAAAATCATATTTGATTTTGCAAATGACGTTTTAGTTTCAGCAATTATCATACCAGTAGGTGCGTTACTGCTTGCCTTACTTGTAGGCTGGAAATTAAATATTAAAGATATATTAGAAGAAATTAATATAGGCGAAGGAACAAAAATTAATACATACTACACAGTTTGTATTAAATATATTGCTCCAGTAGCTATCACAATCGTATTAATTCAAGCTATAATAGCATTATTCTAAATCTGAAATAGACATACACTCATCACTGAGGGTATGTCTATTTTAAAAAAGGAGAAAACTTATCAACATTTTTTATTTATAATGTTTATAAGATTAGGCGTTTGACAAGAAAATTAAACTATGATATACTAAATTTAATAGTGAACAAAGAAAGGCAGTAGTTTTATGAAAGAGATTGATAATTCTACGGCACTAGATAAAGTTGAATGTAATCCTTTTACTGTTAGTCAAAAAGAGTTAAATGATAATTTATAATATATTAAAATAATTAATATTACTCTTTAAAGGCGAAATTTTTATATAAATTAAGGGAATGGCAAAAGTCATTCCCTTGTATTTTTTTACTAATAAGTTTTCTTTATATATATATTCTACTATTAGATAGAGTTTAATTAATTTTATTCTTGCGCTAATTCTAATGTTTCTTTTGGTTTTATAAAATAAACATAATAAATTATACATGCAATAATCGAAGCCACAGTTGCAACGATAATTCCAATCCCTGTAATAAATAAGTTAGTGTTAGGAAGTCTACTTAAAAAATAAGTGAATGGTATACGTATTAAAAATGAGCTTAATAAAGATTGTAGCATTGCAAATTTAGTTTTTCCATATCCATTAAAATACCCTAAAGTGCAAAATAAAAATGAAACAAGTATTGTATCGATTGCATAAATTCTTAAATATAATAAACCAGGCTCTATAATGCTAGGATCATTAGTGAAAAGTCCGATTAGAATTGTTCCATGAAAACTTGAAATGTAAAAGGCAAAAACACTAACAAAAAGAGATATGCCAATGCTATATTTTAAGGCAAGTTTTGCTCTGTTTAATTTTTTTGCTCCATGATTTTGAGCTGTAAAAACTGCAATTGCTTGCATAAATGAAGATGGAACTAGCATTATCATGTTTGTAATTTTGCTAACAATTCCAGCGGCAGCCGAAACAGCAACGCCGAATGTGTTTAAAATAGCAGTTATACAAATAAATGAAATTCTACCAAGAAGTGTTTGCAAAGCGGCGGGAAGCCCTAGCGAAAGTATCTCTTTTGAAATGTATGAATCATAGGATATATCTTTAAAAGAAAAAGAGAAAGGCAGAGTTTTTCTTTTAAGTAAAAGCAATGAAAATACAACGCTAAATCCTTGTGCAATAGTGGTTGCAATAGCTGCTCCAGCTGCACCCATATCAAAATATGCAACAAATAATAAATCAAGAATAACATTAAAAACACAAGCAATTGCAACAGCGATTAATGGCGTGTTTGAATCTCCGATTGCTCGAAATATGCTGCCTAGTAAATTATATGCGATTATAAAAATAGTGCCAAGACCTGAATAAAATAGATAGCTTTGTGTAGCTGTGATGGATTCAATAGGAGTTTGCATAACTTGAGTTATCTCGCCATTAAATAAAACTAAGGCGATAGTTACCACAACAGTTAAAAAAGCAAATATAATAATACTATTCCCAACAACTGATGAAGTTTTTTCTTCTTGATTTGCTCCAATAAATCGCCCAATTAAAATAGTTGTGCCCATTGAAAGCCCAGTGCAAAACGCAGTTACAGCAGATACTATCTGGCTACCTATATTAACGCCAGATAAATCGCCAACTGATGCAAATTGTCCAACAATTAATAAATCGATAGAACCGTAGGTTGTTTGCAAAATTAACGAAAGTAGTATGGGTATTGTGAATTTTAATAAAGAAGAAAGTACATTTCCTTGAATTAGATTTAGAGATTTATTCATAATATTTCCTTTGATTTATTTTAGCAAATTTTAATAATAAAGAACATTATATCATAAAAATTAAAAATTTTCTAGTTTGTGTAGTAGCAAAAGTTAGAGATAGTTTTATAATATTTATTGTATAAAAATTAATTAAATGATATAATTATTTATAAAGATAAATTCATGTTTATTGTTAATATGAAAATAAATCTATTAAGATTTGGAGAAAAATATTATGTTGAAAAATAAATCCACATTAGCACTATTTTGCGCTTTAATAGGGTATAGTATATTTGGGTTAAGCTTTTTAGTTACAAAGCAGGCACTTCAAGGAATTGATATTTATGTAATGCTTGCAATAAGATTTTGCGTTGCTTTTTTTACGATGACAATATTAGTTATATTAAAGATTTTTAAAGTTAATTATAAAAATAAAGATGTTAGGATCCTTTTTTTAATAGCTTTATTTCAGCCAATAATATATTTTATATTTGAAACAAATGGTATAGCCTTAACACACACTTCATTCGCGGGAACTATTATGGCGCTCACACCAGTTATAACATTATTATTAGGATTTATCTTTCTTAAAGAAAACGTTAGCCTAAAGCAAGTTTTATTTAGTGTAACATCGGTGATAGGCGTTTACATAACAACAATGGGACAAGGCTCAGAGGGCTCATCTTTATTAGGATTTCTTTATATGCTAGGTGCAGTTACAGCAGCTGCAAGCTATGCAGTTGTAAGCCGTAAAGCGAGCGATAATTTTTCGGCAATTGAAAGAACATATGTTATGTTTGGAGTTGGAGCTGTGTTTTTTTCAGCGTTAGCACTTGTTCGCATTAATGGAGATTTTTATAATATGGTGTGGATTCCAATGCAAAACTTTGATTTTTGGATTGCTATAATATATCTTTCAATCCTTTCTTCAATAGTTGCCTTTGGGCTTATAAATCATGCGTTATCTTATTTAAAAGCTGGGCAAATAACTATATTCTCAAACTTAGTAACAGTTATATCCATTTTAGCAGGAGTTATATTATTAAAAGAGCCATTTGGAATTTATAAGGCAATGGGCTCAGTTGTTATAGTAGTGAGTGTTTATATGGTTAGCAAACAAAAATCAGAATAATTAAAAAGGATGAAAACTTTAGTTTTCATCCTTTTTTAGATATAAATTAAATATGTTATAGTAAGTTTTTTATATTTCCTTCTTTACTGAGATCATTAATGTGAGTATATAAATAGCTATTAAACAGCTCAATATTTCTAGCAGTTACACTAGTTTGCTTTTCATTAACTAATTGAAAACAAGTGCGTGCCTCTGGGGGATTTTTAAGCTCTATTATATTTACTCCATATATTTTTTTCATCCCAATAGCATTACAGCGTGGCACGATAGACCAAAAGTCGCCACCTTTAAAAAATAAAGATGACCAATGCAAACTACTAGCGCTCACCATTGGAATAATAGTGTTATCAAACCACTTAGTGTGCCATTCTCGAAATTTAGGCCCCCAGCCCATATATATTTCTTCTCTTAATCCAAGAGAGATTTCTTTATATGGATTTAGCATATCGGTGTGTATTGTTTTATCGGTAATTTTTGAATGTGGCGAAACTATTAAAACCATATCATCAGATAAAATAGGTTTTACTTTTATATTAGTTCGTTTTAAATCAAATAAGGCAAATCCCATATCAACATTATGTGTTTCAACTTTTGGGTATATATTATCTGAATGATAGCATCTTAAATGCATTTTAAAATAAGGTGGAGAATAGATAAGCTTTTCATACAAAGGCATTAAAACATCAGCAATTAAGCTGTCTACACTAGCAATCGAGATATAAGGGTGGCTAGTTTGCTCTTTTAATGAAAGACTTTGCTCGAAATTAAATTTAATATCCAAGGCAATTTTATAAAATTCTTTTCCTTGAGTTGTTAATATAGTTTCTTTTATGCCTTTTCCACGTTCAAAAAGCTGGATGCCAAGCTCATTTTCTAAAATATTTAATCTTTGGCTTACTGCCGAAGATGACATAAATAAAGTTGTAGCTGCTTGCTGAATACTGCCTTTTTTTACAATTTCAAAAAATACATCAATATCAATTTTATTCATATTCACCTCTAAAAACTCTTAAATTAACTTGATTGTATCATTAAAATATCAAAACATCAATAGATTTTGTTGGTTTTTACAAATAATAAGAATTATTTTCTATAATTAAGAAAAAGTGGTATTTAAATCCATTCAATACCGCTTTACCTTTGTTAATAAATATGTGTATACTGTGAATAGAAACAATTCATGAATTCTGTTTATATTTTGCAAAATTACATCGTATTACAATTTTTAAAATTTAGGAGGAATTAAACCATGGAAAGAAAAAGCATGGGCGGCAAAGCTATTTTGCCGATTTTAGTATTTTTAGTTATGTCATTAGGCACAGCTTTAGCTGTTGGCGACTCTCGAATAGTTCCTGCATTAGTATTCTTTGTTATAGCGGCAGCAGTTGCAATTTTAATGAATAAAGAAAGAACGCTGTGGGATAAAATAGACACGTTCTGTGAAGGCTTTGGAAACAAAAACATCATTATGATGGTTATGATATTCTTATTAGCAGGTGCATTTAGTGGTATTTCAAAGCAAGCTGGAGCTGTTGATTCAGTTGTTAATTTCTTTTTAAGCTTTATGCCAACTGAACTAATTGTTGGCGGTATGTTTTTAATCGGATGCTTTATGTCGATAGCTACTGGTACATCTGTTGGTACTGTTGTGGCACTAGGTCCTATTGCTATGGGCGTAGTTGAGGCAACTGGGCTTGATCCTGCGTTTGTTATAGGGGCTTGTATTTCAGGTGGTATGTTTGGTGATAACCTTTCATTCGTATCAGATACAACTATAAGTGCTACAAGAATTTGTGGCGTTGAAATGAAAGATAAATTTAAAGCAAACTTTTTACTAGCTCTTCCAGCTGCAGTAATTGCTTTTGGAATTTTCACAGCACGTTCAAGCGGATTAGATATCGCAGCACTTGGTGCATTAGAATATGATATACTTAAAATTATTCCATACTTTGCTGTAATTGGTGGCTCACTTGCTGGATTAAATGTTTTTATTGTTTTAACACTAGGAATACTGCTATCATCAGGCATCGGTTTAGTGTATGGCGCTTTTAATTTAGTTGAACTTGGGCAAGCATTTTACAGTGGTATGATAGGAATGGCAGCAATTTCTCTTGTTGTACTTATCGTTGGTGGTATGATTGCATTAATAAAATACAACGGTGGTATCGAGTGGATTTTAAGCCTTGTAAAAAGTAAAATAAAAAATAGAAAACAAGCTGAGTATGCAATTGCATTTTTAACTTGGGCTGTAACTATGTGTACAGCGAATAGTACAGTTGCTATTGTTACAGCTGGTGATATAGCTATGGAAATCACAGAAGAATATAAAGTTGATCCAAGAAGAACAGCGAGCTTACTTGATATATTCGCTTGTGGTACAATGGGAACATTAGTTCCTTACGGTGGTATGATGCTTGCAGCAGCTGGTGCAGCTGGAATTGACTCAATGGAAGTTATAGCATATTCAACATATCCACAAGTTTTACTAATACTTTCATTAGTGGCAATTGCTTTAAATTTCCCAAAAATGAAGCCTTTAGCAGTTAAAGAAAAAGTAGAGCAGGGAGCATAATCATGAAAAAACTTACAGCAGAAGAGTTAAGCTTATTATCAAAAGATATGCCAAGAAAACAGCTGGTTTTTACACCAACTCCTTTTCATAAATTAGAAAATCTATCAAAAAAATATGATGTTAATATATTTATGAAACGTGAAGATTTAAGCGGACCATCTATGTTTGGCGGAAATAAAAGCAGAAAACTTGAATATATTATCGGAAAAGCTTTAGAAGAAAAAGTTGATTATATGATTACTTATGGTGCATATCAATCAAACGCTTGTATGCAGATGACATCATATTGTAATGCAGCAGGGATTAAACCAATACTGTTTTTAGGAGATACTAAAAATGAAGGTTATCCAGATGCACCTGTTGGAAACTTAGTGTTAAGTAGAATTTTAGGAGCAGAAATCAACTATGTTTCAAAACCAGAGCCAGTAGATTCAGTTGATTTAAATCCACTTTGGAACAAAGTAATTGATGAATGCATGAAGAAAAAAGCAGAACTAGAAGCACAAGGATATAAAGTTATGTGGGTTCCTGTTGGATGCACAAATGAATATGGATGGATTGCATTCACTCATTTATATGCAGAAGTTATGGAGCAATCAAAAGAGTATGGCGATATAGATTATATGTATCATGCAAATGGTTCTTGTGGCTCATTACCAGCATTAATCGTATCAAAATTATTAACACAAACAAAGACAGAGATACATTCAATTAATGTTCGCTCATGGAAGCCAGGCAATCTAATCACTCATCAAACTTGCGTTGATAGAGTTAAGTATTTATATGATATTTTAGGATTAGAAGCTCCAAGCGATGAAGAAATAATGAATGAAATTCATGTTGATGAAGAATACATCGCACCGGGCTATGGAATACCAAACCCAGATGCACAAATCACAATTAAAGAATTAGCAATGTCTGAGGGGCTATTTTGTGATCCAACATATTCAGGAAGGGGCTTTCATGGCATGATGGACCATATCAGAACTGGCAAAGTGCCAAAGGGAAGTAATGTTGTGTTTATTCACACAGGTGGTGCAGGCTCATTCTTCTCAAGCCAAAAACTAATCAAAGAACTAATATAGAGGTCAAATGTATATTTTAATTATAATCGCAAATATTTTAGTAGGAATAAGTATAGGAATATCTGGAATAGCAGGTTTTTTACTACCTATGTTTTACACTGGAGTGCTTTTTTTAAAAAATCCAGAGAGTATGGCAATGAGCTTTTCAGCTTTTGCAATTTCAGGCATTATAGGAGCTTACTCCTACAATAAAACTAAAGACATTGATTTTAAGTTTTGTATAAAGCTTGCTGTTGGGGCAATTATCGGATCAATGATAGGCGTGTGGTTTAATGGGGCAATACCAGTTGTAGTAGCTAAAAGAGTTTTGTATGCAATGGTGTTTGTTTCAGGGCTATCAATATTAATTCCAAAAAAAGATGGAACAGATAGTAATTTAAGTTTAAAAATAAAATCAAACACATTATTAATTATCATTCTTGGAATATTTATAGCAACAATAAGCTCGTTTACAGGCGCAGGCGGACCAGTGCTTTCAGTTCCATTATTATCATTATTAGGATTTAGCGTAAGACAGGCTGTTGGAATGAGTTTATTTAATTCAATATTTATAGCAGTGCCAGCGATTGCAGGCTATTATAATAACACCACAGATCCTAATATAATAATTCTTATTGCAGTAGCAGTTACAGCACATGCCGTTGGGATATTCTTTGGTGCAAAAATATCGGATAAAATTAATCAAAATATACTAAAAATAATTATTGCTACAATATCTATTTCTGTATCAATATATATGATTTACACTACATTTTAATAAAAAAACCTTGAGGGCTTTAAATAGCCTTCAAGGTTTTTTTGAAAATATAGAAATATAATTTAAAA
>CAZVOQ010000038.1:0-12337 GCA_964628475.1 uncultured Oscillospiraceae bacterium
CAAATTTATGAAATAATGCTTTCGCCTTATAAATAAATTTAATGCAGTTTTAGGAAAAAATTATCCGATTTTAGGCTGTTTCGGATTATATCGGTCACCCTAGCCTTTTTAAGTTTGTAATTTTTTATTAAGGCTCAAAGATTAAAATTAAATCTTTAGTTTTAAATTTGGTTTGCTACAATATCATCAACTGTAACATTTATTTTTTTAACTTTTAGCTCTGTTGCATCTTCGATAACATATTTTACTCTATCTTTAATGTTTTCTACTATCACTGGAATACTAACGCCATACATAAGTTTTATATGCAGGCCAATAATTAATTCTTCGCCCTCTTTTGCTATTGTAATGCCTTTGTCTGGCATATCTTTTCCAAAGATAAACGCTTTCACTCCGTCTGTTGCCCCTGAAACGTGCATTCCTGCAACCCCATAGCAACTTTGCAAAGCAGTGCTTACTAAAGAAGCAAAATAATCGTTGCTAAGTTCAATTTTTCCTAATTGAGTATAAAATTTTACCATAACAATTACCATTCCTTTCTTAATGCAATTTGTATATAAATATATTTCTTATTTAATATAGCTTAACTTATGCGCCTATATATTATACACTTATTATTAGATAAAGTACATAGTTTTATGATTTTTTATTAAATAGCACAAAAATAATAGTTAATTTCAACTAATAATAAATCTCTAATATTACTTTTAGCTAAAAATTCAAGCTTAGTATTTATAGTATTATATATATTAGTAATTCCAAAATATTAGTATTTAATGGTTATTTTTTTAAAAGCTTTGCATAAATAGCGAAATTTTAGCATCACTTGGGATAGATTTTTCATCTCCATTTAAGTGGCAGTGCGTTAAAATAGCGCCTTCTGGTGCACAGCTTCTTTTAAACTGTCCGCTGATGAATTTTTTATAAAACATTTCTAATTTTTCTTTTAAATATTCTTCTGAAAATTCATCTTTAAAAACAGATAGTGCCTTTGTAATTGTGTCTTTCGCTGATATTTTAGCTACACACACAGCATATGTATAAAAATCAATTAATTTATAAGGTGCTAAGATTTCTTCTGTTTTTTGATTGAAATCGCCTTGATTTACTGGCAGAAGTTCTGGCGAAACTGGATTTTCTAAAATACTACTAACAACATTTTTCACACAACTAAATTCGCTTGTTTTAATAAGTTCTTTTAATAATTCTCTTAAAACTGTTTTTGATATACTGCTATTAACATTATAAGAGGCTAAATGATCTCCGCCGTATGTTGCAAATCCTAATACTTCCTCTGATAAATCACCAGTTCCTATCATTATAGCATTTTCTTTGTTTGCAATATTTAAACCATTTACCGTTCTCATTCTTGCCTGAACATTCTCAAAAGTTACATCTGGAGTTTTTGCGTCATGTCCAATATCTAGTAGTGCTTGTTTTGCGCTTGCAGTAATATCAATAGTTTTTATTTTTAATCCTAGATTTTCTGCTAATAGATTAGCTAAAGATTTTGTTGTGTTTGAGGTGCCCATGCCTGGCATTGTTATTACTATAATTCCATCTTTATCTAAAGATAATATATCAAAAGCTTTATATGCAATAAGCAGAGCCATTGTGCTGTCTAACCCTCCTGATAAAGCTAAAACAACCTTTTTTAGCCCAATATTTTCAAGGCGAGTTGCTAGGGCATATCCTGCTAAATTAAATAAATCAAATAGGTAATCTTTTTTATCAACTTCGCTTGGAATTAATGGGCATTCATTAAAATTAATTTTAAAATTATAAGCAGATAAAACATAGTTTACATTAATATTTTCATTTTCTGGAAATTGAATACTAAAAAGCTTGTCTGCGTTTTTATATTCTGTTATATCTTTTGTTATATATCCGATATTCTTATTATAAAAACCCACTCTTGGCATATACACATCAGGATGAGTTGTGTAGCCATATCCACCTAGATTTAAAAAGATTGGTATATTCATTTGCCTGCTTATAATTTTTAAATTCTCATGTATAAGCTTCATTTTTCCTGCAAATGTTGGCTCTGATGAATTTAAAACAACCATGTCGTAATCATCTTTTAATGTGTATGCTGATTTTGAAAGGATTTCAAGGCTGTTAAATGAAGTTACCCTAAAGTTTTTTATTTTCACTTCTTCTAATTCTTCGCCTTTATATGAAAATGTATTTTCAAAACCATTTCTTGTTAATTTATCCATTAGTATGTGGATATCTTCATTTTCGTATTCTTTAGTTAATTTTTGGATAAAATCGTTATATATTTTTCTTATATAACTTGCATCTTCTAATATCCCAAGTTGCACTCCTGTTAAAAATCCTTTAGGAAAAACAATAAGGTTTGCCTTTTCTTTAATTGCATTTTCAATTTCGATTTTTGCCTTTAGATAATTCTCGTTTATATCTAATGGCGTTGTTTTTATTCTCGCTGAATATACTCTCATAGTTAATCTCCCCCTTTAAAATCTCAAAATAGTAAATTATTAAACTAATTTTATCACATTTTCTTAGTTTTTCAAGTTGAAAAAACAGATAAAAAAGGATATAATTAATATAACTATAAAATAAAATATATTGAAAAAGAGGTAAAACCATGGAAAAACTGCTAAAACTTATCGAAAAAAATCCTATGCTAACGCCTGATAAACTAGCCGCTATGCTAGACAGGAGTGAAGCGGAGGTTTCAAGTATGATAGAAGATTTAACTCAAAAAGGAGTTATTAAAGGATATCGCACTCTTATAGATTGGGAAAAGGTTTCTAATAATCATGTGAAAGCTTTAATTGAATTAAAAGTTTCGCCAAAAAAAGGACAAGGCTTTGATGAAGTTGCAAAGCAAATTAGCGAAATGCGCGAGGTTGAGTCTGTTACTTTAATTAGTGGTAGTTACGATTTATTAGTTGAAATTAAAGCTAAAACTTTTCAAGAGATAGCTATGCTTGTGGCTCAAAGATTATCGCCACTTGATGATATAATTTCAACTGCAACACACTTTGTGTTAAAGCCGTATAAACAATCTGGTGTTATTTATAATGAGCTAGAAAAAGACGAGAGGAGATTTTCTTCTCTATGATAAATTATCATGAACTATTAAACAACGAGTTTAAAACTATTCCTCCATCTGGAATAAGAAGATTTTTTTCTCTTGCTATGCAAAATGAAAATTCTATTGTTTTAGCTGTTGGAGAGCCTGATTTTAAAACTCCTTGGAGAATTAGGCAAGCGGCTATCACTTCGCTTGAAAAAGGCAGAACTTGGTATACTGCAAATGCTGGTATGCCACAGCTTTTAGAAGCTATTTCAAATTATCAAAAAAGAAGATTTAATCTTGAATATAACACAGATGAAATCTTTGTAACTGTTGGCGGTAGTGAGGCTATTGATGCTTGTTTTAGAGTGCTATTAAATGAAGGGGATGAAGTTATAACTCCTACTCCTGCTTATGTTAGCTACACGCCACTGGCTAAATTATGTAAAGCAAATGTAATTGAGATACCAACTTATAAAGAGAATGATTTTAAAATTACAGCCGAACAAGTTAAAAATGCTATAACCGATAAAACAAAAATATTAATTCTTCCTTTCCCATCTAATCCAACGGGCGCAATTATGAGTTATGAAGATTACAAGCAAATTGCCGATGTTATAAAAGACACTAATATCATCGTGATGACCGATGAAATTTATGCCGAATTAACATTTGGTGATAAGCATGTTTCTTTTGCTAATATTCCAGAAATGAAAGAGAGAACCATTGTTATAAGTGGTTTTTCTAAAGCCTACTCAATGACTGGCTGGCGCCTTGGCTATGCAATGGGACCTAAAGAATTAATTGCAGCTATGACAAAGCTTCATCAATACTGCGTTATCAGTGCACCAACAACTAGCCAATATGCAGCTATTGTTGCATTAAATGAGTGCGATGATGAAGTTGAGGCTATGCGCGATGAATATGATATGCGAAGAAAATACGTTATATCTGAATTAAATAGAATAGGCCTTTCAACTCATGATGCAAAAGGTGCATTTTATGTGTTTTGTGATATTCGCTCAACAGGCCTTGATAGCGAAACTTTTTGCGAAAGATTATTGTTTGAGGGCAATGTTGTTGTTGTTCCTGGCACTGCTTTTGGCGAGGCTGGAGAAGGATTTGTTAGGATTTCTTATTCTTATTCGCTAGATCATTTAAATCAAGGCATTTTAAAAATAGAACAATTTATAAATAAATTAAAAAATAATTAAGTCCAAGGAGATGATATGCTATGGATAGCGTAAAAGTTATAGCACCAGCTAAAATTAATCTTAGCTTAGATATCACTGGAATCGATGAAAAGGGCTACCATCTTTTAGATATGGTTATGCAAACTGTTTCACTTTTTGAGTATATCACGCTTACAAAAGATGATAGTATTAAATTAAAATCAAACGCAAGATACATCCCAACCGATGAAAAAAACACAGCCGTAAAAGCTGCTATTAAATTTTTTGAATACACAGGTGTTACTGGTGGGGTTTTAATTGATATTAATAAAAGAGTGCCAATTAAAGCTGGTATGGCTGGGGGCAGTGCTGATGCGGCTGGCGTTATTAAAGGGCTTGATTATCTTTATAAAACTAACCTTTCAATCGAACAGCTTATGGAAATCGGATTAAAAGTTGGAAGTGATGTTCCATTTATGCTAGTTGGTGGCACAAAAAGGGTTGGCGGTACTGGCGAAGTTATAACTTCTGCTCCTAAAATGCCTTCCTGTTTTTTTGTGATTTGTATGCCATTTGTTGGCGTTTCAACTCCTGAGGCTTTTAAAAACTATGATGAAATGAATGAAAAAACAATAGTTGAAACAGATAAATTAATTTCAGCTATTAAGCGCCAAGATTTACAAGAAATATCAAAGTATTTAGGTAATGATTTAGAAAAGGCTGCAAAAAGCGAATTTACAAATGAAATAAAAGAAAATCTTATTTCATATGGTGCTCTAGGAAGCGTTATGACAGGCAGTGGGGCTGCTGTTTTTGGAATTTTTGATGATGAAGAAAAAGCCATCGCTGCAAAAGAGGCTTTAAAGCCATTATATAAAAGCGTATTTCTCGCTCAGCCTGTTTCTTTTGGGGCAGCTATCAAGAAAAAATAGTATGCTTTTGTTTTTTAGAAAGGAAGCTTAAATTATGCCAAAAAATAAGATGAAATTTTTAGCAATTGCTTTATTAGTGTCTTTTATCTTTTCAGCTTGCTCTAGTGCATCTGAAGCATCTAGCGAAAAAGAGCAGACAAATTTATATATGCAAGCGAGCTTTAATGAAGAAAAAGGGTACAGCGTGTATATTAAAGATGCATTAAATTATGGCGTTTATGAATACGACGTTGCCACTGTTAGTAAAAAAGATTTAGGCATTAGTATTCCAGTTAATAACAGCGAAACTTCTTTTTTACATAGCTTTGTTTTTAATGATTATCTTTATATTGTATCCTCCTCTGTTTTTTATGATAGCTTTGTAAGCAGGATTTCTATTTCTAATCCAAGCGATGTTTCAACGATAACTTTTAAAGAGAGTGAATTTATCACTTTCCAAGAAAATCTTGATAATGTTATATTTTCTGATGATAGGATGTATTTAGTTTTATCAAAAAATAAATTAATTTCTAAAGGACATAATGATTATCTAACCGAAATTAATTTTGAAGATTTAGATTATAAAACAATAGAAAAACTGCCGATAGACGCTAATATTATATCTAGCTATAACGGCGATATATATTTATATTATATCGAAGATTCAGTTGGGATTTTATCCGCTTATAATGTTATGGAAGATGAACTCGTTAATATTAAAGAGAGCTTAATTTTAACTACAACTTATAAGATGTATCAAGATTATCTATTTAAAATGGAAGCTCAAAGCACTGGGATTATTAGAGAAGATTTAAAAACGAATGAATTACTCGATGTTACTTTAGATGCAGATGTTCATCGCTCATCTTTAATTGGAATTTATGATAATAGAGTTATGTTTGGGTATGAGCGCCTTGATGAATACCGATATTTCCATATGAATTTGGATGGGATGACTTTAAATGAAATATTCTTATTTTATAATGATGAAAAAAATATCCCTCCTGAAATTATAGCTGAGTTATCAGAAGATTTCATCGTTAAAATTGAAGATGAAAATAATCAAGAACAAATTGCTATTATTAAAAAATCTGATTTTTGGATAAACAAAGACAACTTTTTAATATTTAGCTAAACATTATTAAAATTTAGTAAAATTAATCTAGCTATTTATATCATAAATAATTCACAATAAATCATTTGATTTTATTATGGTATTTATGATAAAATATATATTAAAATTTAGAGCCATTTTATGGCAAGAAAAGGAGACAAAGTTATGTCAGAATTTAAAGGAACACCACACAATCACGCAAAAGTTGGTGAAATTGCGAAAACAGTTTTAATGCCAGGGGATCCTCTGCGCGCTAAATTTATCGCAGATACATTTTTAGAAAATATTAAAGAGTTCAACTCAGTTAGAGGTATGCTAGGATTTACTGGTACTTATAAAGGGGTAGAGGTTTCAGTTATGGGTTCTGGTATGGGTATGCCAAGTATGGGTATTTACTCTTATGAATTATATGAGTTTTACGGAGTTGAAAATATTATTCGTGTTGGAACTGCTGGCGGATATAAAATGGAGCATGAGTTATTCGATGTTATCATTGCTGAAGCAGCTTTTAGTAAATCAAGCTATGCAGAAGTAGGTTTTGGCTACACAGACAGAGTTTTAAAACCAACTTCAGTTATAAACGATCAATTAAAAAAATCAGCTGAAGAAATTGGGAAAACTTTAAAAGGTGGTATGGTTCACTCTAGCGATGTTTTCTATTCTGATCCAGTTATGCGTGGAAACTTTGGCGAATTTGAGCCAGACTGTGTTGAAATGGAAAGTTTTGCTTTATTTGCTAATGCAAAATATCTAAATAAAAACGCTGCTTGCATCGTTACTATTTCTGATAGCTTTGTACTGCAAAAACAAACAACAGCACAAGAAAGACAAACTGCTTTTGTTGATATGATGGAAATTGCTCTTGAAGCTGCAATAAAATTATAATTACTACTAAAACCTGATTTATAAAAAAATCAGGTTTTTTTATTTATAAAAATATCACATAATTTTTATTTGTATTAATTTTAAAATAGTGGTATAATAGTATATATATAAATCTAAATAGGGACAAGGTGGAATATTATGAATTTAACAGCAAAGCTTTTATTAAATAAAAACACATCAAGATTTGCTATTTCAGCACTTCAAGTTTATAAAACATACCTTAACACTAAAGTTAGAGGCTTAAATTTTGCTATAAATAATTTAAAATCCCTAACTTTAAAATCTAAAGAAGAAACAAACCCAATACAAATAGAACAACCAAAGGAGGACACCCAAATGAAAACTTTTTTAAAATTCTTTGCAGTAGCAGCATTAGCAGCTCTTGCAGCAGCCGTTTACTACATGTATAAAAAAGATAAGCACCTTAAAAATCTTGAAGATATGATGTATGGCGAGCATTTTGAAGACGACTTTTTCGATGATGAAGGCACAGATTACACAGCATTTGAAGAAGAAGTAGTAGAGCCAACTACAGACGAAACAATTTAATAACAAAATAAAAATTCCGATATTTCTATCGGAATTTTTTTATTCTTCTTTTAAAAGCTGTTTATCTAATAATTTTTCTTTTTCTTTTGAAAAGCTGAGTTTATTAAAATCTAGCTCTGCTTTTTTTCCATTTTCAAGGATTATATCATATTTCACAACCACTTTCGGATTTAAATTACCAATTGTTTGCTCTAATTTTTTAACCGAAACTATATCACTAAGCTTTACATAGTTGTTTGGAAATTGAGTTGCTAAATATAAATACTCTTCACCTAAATAAGGTATATTGTAAAAAAATTCTTTTACTGCTAAATAAGCCCCGCTCATTATAATTAAATTTGTACTTGCATTTTCTAAATCTGTTGCTAATTCTACTATGCTAATTACAAACATTAATAACACTAAGATTTCTGCAATTATTTCAACTGCTTTAACATATCCATCATTTAAGCAAACTAATTTATCCTGCTTTTTTGTTTTTATAAAAACAAATCTGCGAACTAAGTATAGGCAAAAAAATGCCACACCCACAACGAGATTTATAATTTGTATTACACTGAATTGATTTGAAGTAATAAATAAAATTGTTGGCACTAAAGCTATAATAAAAAGTATTGCGCTGTTTCTAAGTTGATGTTTCATATTATTTCCCATTTCTTTATTAGTGTTTTATTTTAATTCGCTAAAAGCTTTTTATCAATCATGTTTTCGATATCTTTTGTTAAAAAAAATTCATTAACTAAAAATTTATGCTTATTCCCATTATTTAATTCAACTGTGTATTCATAAAAATTCTGCGATTCTATTACCCCAAAAACAAAATCTTTTTTAGTTTTAATTATATTATTTAATAAAATATATCTGCCTTTTAAAACAAGATAATTTTCGCCTATATACGTGTTTCTAGTTCTAAGATATAAACCTGCTACAACAAGCATCTCTAAAAGCAGTACAACGCTTCCATTTTGGGATTTAAAGCTACTTAGTGATGAAAAATATAATACAATCATCAAGCCTAAAAGCGCATTCATAATCCACATATGTGCCATAGAGGTTAATCTTTTTAGCTTATCTTGTTTTTTTATTATTCTAAAATATATAGCATCTTCTATAACAGCAGTAAGTATTAATACAGCTATAGTTATAAAACAAATTTGCCAAATATAATTAAACTGCATATTTAAATACGCAATTCCCATTAAACAGCTAAAGATTAATATAAAAATCCCAAAACGCTTTTTGTTCATTTACATTCTCCTTTTAATACGAGCTTTTAACATTTATATTAATTATATCACATATATGATTAAAATCAATTATTAAAGCCACAATTTCGCACTTTTTTCAAGGTAGGGGAGAATAGGAGTGTTATAAACTTCATTTAGCTTTTCTTTTGGAAAATCTTTAATATTTTTATGAAGAAGAATATTTTTATTTTTCATTAAAATAATTTCATCGCTGTAATTAAAAGCTAAATTAACATCATGCAAAACGGACACAACATATCTATCGCCAGTTTGCACCCATTTTTTTATAAATTCCATTGTTTCGATTTGATATTTTAAATCTAAATGATTAACAGCTTCATCTAATAAAATTATTTTTGGCTCTTGGGCAAAAACTCTAGCTAAAAACACCCTTTGGAGTTGCCCTTGAGATAAAGAGTTTATCAATCTGTCTTTTAAATGATATAAATCTAAAAGCTGTAAAACTTCTTTAACCTTTTCATAATCTTTATTTTTATAGCCTGATAACAGGCTATTTTCTTTATAAGCAAATCTGCCCATTAAGGCTGTTTCAAAAACAGTGTAGGGAAACTGGCTGGCAGTATTTTGCATAATAGCGCCAATAGTTTGCCCACGCTTTTTATAAGATAGCGTTTTTAGATTAATATCATCAATATAAATTTCGCCCTCGTATTTTAATTGATTTAAAAGCACTTTTAATAATGTGCTTTTTCCACAGCCATTTTGACCTAATATGCTAACTATTTTATTTTTTTCAATTTCAAATGACACATTTTCTAAAACTATGTTTTTTTCATATCCAGAAATTATATTATTAGCTTTGAGCATTGTTTGCCTCCTTTTTAATAGAAAGATAGACAAAGATAAAAAACGGGGCTCCAATTAAGGCAGTTATCGAGCCTACTGGCACTTCTCTTGGAGATAAAACTGTTCTAGCTATAATATCGCAAAGCACCATAAAACTGCCACCGATTAATATATTTAATGGTATTGCTTTTTTATGATTTGCAGTTGTTATCCTTCTTACAATATGTGGAACAATTAAATCAACAAAGCCAATTATCCCTGCAAATGCAACGCAAACACTAGTTAAAGCGGATACTAGCAAAATTAAAATCCATTTACTTAATTTGCTATTAACTCCTAATGCATTTGCTGTTTCATCTCCAAAACTTAGAATATCTAAAACATTAGAAAACATTAATAATATTATAATAGCAATCGGCAATACAACACTTAAAATAATAACCCCTTCATAGCCTTTAGATGCAAAACTGCCTAGCTGGAATAAAAATATCCTATTTGTATATTCTGCACTTTGGCTAGCTATCGTTGTCATAATTGCATTTAAAAACAGCGAAAAAACCATACCTGCTAAAACCACAGTGTTAGTAGATAAGCTTTTATCACTTATCTGCGCAAAAACTAAAACTAATAAAACGCATAAAAATCCGCCTATTATGCCTGCCGTTATCATAAATTGATACATAAAGCTACCTGTGTAAAATATCATAACTAATGCTATAAATAAGCCAGATGCCGAGGAAACTCCAAGGCTATAAGCTGAGGCAAGGGAATTTTTTAAAACCGATTGCAAAACACAACCACAAACCGAAACAGCACCACCCACTAAAAAAGCCAGTAGTGTTCGTGGTAGGCGAATTGAAGAAATAATTGTTTTATTTAATTCTAAAACATTTTCACTAAAATTAGTTTTAAAAATCATATCAGAAATCACTAATAGCGTATCGGAAAAACTAACCGATACGCTACCTACTGATATGCCTAGCAATATAATAAATATACTCACTAATATGCTTATTATAAAAATTAAATTATTCGCCGAAAATTTCCTGTCCATAAACTGCCACTGCCATTTCTTTTAATGCCACAGTAATTCTGTGGTTTGGTCTTGCTGAAGAATTCGGGTTAATTAAATAAACATCGCCATTTTTAATCGCTGTAATATCTTGATAATTCGCATTATCTAAAATAGTGTTTACAACGTCTTGTGTGTATCCATCACTAGTTAAAAACACATCTGCATTTCTTGCGATAACTTCTTCTTCACTTGCCGAAATCCAGCCCTCTTGCTCAGAGAATACATTAGTAGCACCTATAATTTCAATCATTTCATTTATATAAGTGCCAGAGCCTGTTGGATATAAATTAGCAACTTCAAAGTAAACTGACTTTTTATCTTCTATTGTTTGCCCTATAGCTTTTATTTCTTCAATTTCTGCTTTCATAGTGCTTACTAATTCTTCGCCCTGCTGTGTTTTACCAGTTTTAGATGCAATTAAATTAATATCTTGATAAATTTGCTCAATGCTTGTAGCAGTTGGAATATTAACAATTTCAATTTCAGCATTCGCCTGTGTTATAGGTGCATATAAATCTGTTCCTGAAAAATCAGTCATTCCTGAAACAAATATAATATCTGGATCTAATGCTAAAATCGCTTCAATATCAGGGGCAAATGCATCAAATGCCACAAGATTTTCATACCCTTCTCCAACATACATATCAACTGCAACTAATTCGCTTGTAATTCCTAAATCTGTTAGTATTTCTGTTGTGGCTGGAGCTAGGCTGATGATTTTTAATTCCTCATCTACTGCAGTTTCTTGTGTTGTTGTAGCTTCTTCATTTGATGAACAAGCAACTAGTGATAGCATCATTACTGCTGTTAAAACAGCGCTTAATAGTTTTTTCATTTTTTCTTTTCCTTTTCTTTTTTATAAAAAATAAAACATCCTTACTAAAAAGCAAAGATGTCTAAGTCTTAAAGTTATTATATGCAAATTAACGCACACTAAACAAAGCCTTATACTCCTTTATTCATCGTAAATTCGTATAGAGATAAAGATTGATAATCTGACTATAACAGTGGCGGGACCGCGGGGCTTTTCACCCTCTTCCTCAAATTCTTTATCTTTTATTTATGTTTTATTTTTTTGTAAGCTTTATTATATACTATTTTTATATATTAAACAAGTTACTTTTTGAAAACAATTTTATATAAAAATAAACACTGCCTTTTAGGCAGTGTTTATTATAACTATTTATTACTTGCTGTGGACATCGCTGTTGCTACAGAGGCTTTAATAGCATTAGTAGTGATTGTAGCTCCTGCTCGTATATCAGCTTCTATTTTATTTTCTTCAACTATTGCCGCTGGAACATCTGTTAGGGCTTTTGTTGCATATTCGCTTAACACACCTATATTTTCTATAACTTCAACTGATATTATATTGATATCATCATCTAATTCGACAACAACTGTCATTTCTGTTAAATAAGGTTTTGCCGATGCTTCATTTTCTGTGTAAACAACTGTGTAAACATTTCCTTCAGAAGTTACAACTGGCTTAACATAAACTGGCTCGCTTTCTGTTTCTTCTTCTGTT
>CAZVOQ010000039.1:0-11895 GCA_964628475.1 uncultured Oscillospiraceae bacterium
AATAACTCTTGTTTGTATAAATTAAAACCCTTTATAAGTAGAATATAGGTGGAATAGGACTCTAAAATTATTGTTAGTAAGATAATATAAATTATCTTTACATTATTGTAGTTTTCTGTGTTTACTTAATTAAGTAAACTTTGTGCGATCCATTATGCACGCAAGGGAAACTTCGATTTATATTATCAAAGATAATATAAATTATCTTCACTTCGCTACGATTATTTACTCGAGTTTTATTTGACTGCGTGATACATTGCAGTCAAATCGCTAAAGCGATTACATAAAACGTCGTTAATATGTTTATTATATAAATAATCTTTACATTATTGTAGTTTTCTGTGTTTACTTAATTAAGTGAACTGCGTGCAATCCATTATGCACGCAAGGAAAACTTCGATTTATATTATCAAAGATAATATAAATAATCTAAAAATTATCTTTAGTAAACTATAACACAAAGGAAGTGATATTTCAAATTTATTTCAGCAAACAAAAAATGTGCGTACACATCTGGAAATATTACTAGTGCCACTTGTTTTTTTATAAATAGAGCGAGTAAAGATATAATAAACATTAATAAAAGCAGTAAATATAGTGTTTTTTATAAAATAAAAGCAAAGCATAGCATTTGCAAAGTTTTTTATATAAAGCTATTTTGCTTTTTTATTTGATTGGTTTTTAATAATCAAAATACGGATTTTTCTTTTTTTGGTTTATTTTCTTATTTCTAGCCATAATAAGATTAAGAATACTATAAAAGAAAGGAAAAATTGCCATGAATAAAAAATATAGTTTTATGAAATTATCTTTGGTTTTAGCGATTGCTGTTTTATTTTCAGCTTGTGGTGCTGAGCCAACAAAAGATGTGAAGTTCACTATTATCCCTGATGATGTTTCGGTGAAAATTAACGAAACAATAAAAGTTGATTTATTAGCTAGCATACATCAAAATATAAGTGTGCAGGAAGATTATATAAAAGAGCTTGAAGTTATCAGTATTGATATGGTGGAGAATGATGAAAACTATCAAGGTAAAGCACAACTGATATTAAACGCTCAAAGCGATGGAGTTAGTAGTAAAAGCTTTGATTTAACGGGAGAATCTGCTGGCAGGGTTTTGTTTGAAATAGTGGTGGACTTAGCTTTTGCAAGCGATGAAGAGGAAATGGAAAATCGACATTTAGTTACAATAGAAGCAGAGGTTTTAAAAGAACAAGATGAATCGATGATAAGCGAAGAAATAAATAGCGAGGATATAAATAGCGAAGATATGCCAGCGCAATCGATAGCACAGGATATTCCAGTTGCAAAAATGGTAACTGCTCCTAGCGCATTTCCGTATCTTGGACTGCCTGATTATATGAATTTAGTTAGAAATCAAACGTTTGCATTTTATTTAAATCAAGATTTAGCAGGACACACGATAAATCAAGTAAGCTTTGGAAACGGAGTTAAAAAAGCATATATTGGAACAGATGAAAAATCAAGAGATGCAGATTTAAGAGTTGTGGCTGGCGAAAATATTGGTGCTGGATATGTTAAGATTTATTTATCGTACCCAAATTATTTTTATAGCGCATCTTCCGTATTGCCAGCAGAAAATCCACACGGACCTTATTATAGCACTGAAAATGGATATCTAGTTATAACATATGATGTTAATATAAAAGAATCTATTGAACAGCAATCTTTGCAAAGAGATTACTATGTTGAAAATGAGATGAATAAGGATTATTATAATCCGATGATAAAAAATTAAAAAATAGGAATGGAGTATACTCCATTCCTATTTGATTTTTTTTAATAATATGCTATAATACAGTATATTATTTTAAAGGATTCATATATTATGTATTATTCGTTTTTAAGTTTTACAAAAGAAGATTTTGCAATGATTCCTGCCGAATTTTGGGTAGGGCTAGTTGTGTTTTTTTTAGTTGTGTATTACTTTGTTTATAAGCATTTCACTAAAGAATTAATGAAAAAGGAATTAGAGCAAAACAAAGATGAGAATAAATTTAATTTTTAATTCTCATCGCTTAGAAAATAAAAATTCTTATAAACTCCTTGCACTTTAGGTGAAACATATTTATCTAAATGATACCATCCAAAAAACCATTTTTTGTACTGAACTTTTTTATTAACTTCATCTAGGAATATAGCAGTGTTGCCTGGCTGAACATCACTTAAATTTAAAAATAAATCTATCGCACTAGATGGGCCATGAGTTAAAATGTAGTCAACTTTTAATTCATGGTTTTTTAAATTTGCAACAGCTTTTTCAAATTCAGGATATTTCGGCGAAAAATCTTCAATAGAAAAATCTATATCATTATTATCATATCCGCCAAAACAAAATAATTTTTTGCCCTCTATTTCTAAAATTTCGCCACGTTTTATATAGTAGATTTTGTTTTTGATAATTTCTTTTGCATTAGCATTATTATAAACAGTGTCAGGGTAAGAATTAATAGTTTTTATACTATCGCGAGTTCCATCTAAAAATAAGATTTTAAAAGGGAGTTTTGAAAGCTTTTTTAATATTTTTAATTCTGCTTTTGAATTATCCCAAACAAAGCCAAAGTCGCCTAAAACAATAACAGTGTCGCCTTTTTTTATATTTTTAGTTTCTTTTGTTGTAAAATGCTCGATATCTGCATGGGTATCTGCTGTTAAAAAAATCATATAGATAAAAGTCCTTTTTAAAATTATAAATTTGTGATATGCATCTTATTTTTTTCACTTTTAATATACATTAAAATATGATATAATAACCTTTATTATATCTAATTATTAAAGGAATGTCTATATGAAAAAAATTATAAGCACAATTATGCTAGTTGCAGTGATGTTTTCAATGCTAAATATAACAGCGTTTGCAAATAATCAGGCAAGATACGAAATACCTTTTGAGGTTGATGCAAAGAGCTATGTTTTGTATTCTCTTGATACAAAAGAAATTATATTTCAAAAGAATATGCACGAAACATACACTCCTGCATCCTTAACTAAATTAATGACAACCTATCTAACTTTTAAGTATATTGAAGATTTAGAAAACACAATGATAACAGCACCATCATATATCTATGATGAATTAGTAGGTATGGGTGGCTCGCATGCAGATATTTGGGCTGGTGAAGCTGTTTCGGCTTATAATTTAATTCATGCAATGCTTATTCCATCGGGAAATGAGGCAGCAAATATAGTTGCCGATTATTTAGGCGGTGGAAACATGGGCAATTTTTATATGATGATGAACACTGAAGGCGAGAAACTTGGCATGCAAAACACAAACTTTAGCAATGCACACGGCTTGTTTTCAGATAATCATTACACAACAGCTTATGATATGCTACAACTTGCAATAGCCTGCTATGAAACACCAGGATTTATGGAAGTTGCGACAAAAACGCATCACTATATGCCCGCCACTGACCATTATAGGCATCCAACAGAATATTTTATAGACTCAACTATTAGAATGCAAAAAACAACGTCTGAGTTTTACCAGCCTTATATAAGAGGAATGAAAACAGGCTCCTTGCCTGAAATAGGGCATAACTTTGTTACGGTTTGCGAGGCGAACGGCGAGAGATATCTATTAGTTATTATAGGTGCTGATGATTATGATAAATATGCAGCATTTTACACAACTCCAGTGATAATGGATTATTTTTATGAAAACTACACATTAAAATCTGCAAACAGCCTAGAACTACCAGTTACAGAAGTGCAGTTAAAATATGCATCTGAGAGCGATGTTTTATTATTATATCCTAGCACTCATGTTATGAGCGTTTTGCCAAACACAGTTGATGAAACTAGCTTTTCAAAAGAATATAATATTCCCGATAGCGTGTCGGCTCCAATAGAAAAAGGCGATGTAGTTGGATCAGTTGATTATTATTTAGCTGGGCAAAAGGTTGGAAGTAGTGAGCTTATTAGTAGCCAAACTTATGAAAGAGATACTTTGATTTACACACTTGAAAAAATAAAAGAAATAAGCACATCTTTATATTTTAAAGTGGTGATATTAGTTACAGTTTTATTAGCATTAGCGTATATTTTGTTTGTTTATCTGCATATAAATAAGCAAAAGAAAATGAACAAAATAATTAGAAGTAAAGGTAATAAAAGGTAAGTAAATGAAAGATGTCTATATAATTTTATCCCGCTCAGGAACTCCCTTAGCAAAGGCAATAAGAGCTTTTACTAAGAAATATTATAATCATACTTCAATTGCATTTGATGTGTCGTTAGAGCCATTTTATTCTTTTGGAAGAAGAAATCCAAAAAAAATGTTTCCAGCTGGATTTATAATAGAAGGCGTGCATTCAGGCTTTTTTAAATTACACCCAACAACTAAAATTTGCGTTTTAAAAACTCAGATAACTAATGAAGAATTTAAAATAACTCAGGATAGATTAAAAAAGTTTGTTGATAATCCTAAAAAATATAAATATGGAATTTGGCAAATGCCCCTTATGATGATGAATAAAACCTACACACCAAAAACTAGGTATGTATGTAGTGTTTTTGTGGCTAGTTTATTAAAAGATATATTAAAATATGATAGAGATTACACTTTAATGTATCCAGAGGATTTTTATCAATTTAATTTTGAAAAAATATTCGAGGGAGATGCACAAGATTACATTTCTGATTAAGGAATAAAAAGGGAGAAAAAATATAATGAATAGTAAATTTTCAGTTAGAGATCCAAGAAACTTATCAATACTAACAGATTTTTATGAGCTCACCATGGCAAACGGATTTTTTCAAAGCAAACACAAAGATACTATCGGTGTTTTTGATTTATTTTTTAGAAAAGTGCCTGATAAAGGGGGCTTTGCAATTAGCTGTGGATTAGAGCAAGCCATTGATTACTTAGAAAATTTATCTTTTACTAAAAATGATATAGATTATTTAAGAAGTAGAAATATTTTTCCAGAAGAATTTTTAGAATACTTATTAAATTTTAAATTCACCTGCAATGTTTTTGCATTAAAAGAGGGAACACCAGTTTTTCCAAAAGAGCCAATTATGATTATAGAAGGGCCGGTTATTCAAGCGCAATTAGTTGAAACTATGCTTTTGGTTTTAATAAATCATCAAACTTTAATAGCGACAAAGGCTAATAGAATAGTTAGAAGTGCTATGGGCAGGGATATTCAAGAATTTGGCGCAAGAAGGGCACAAGGCGTTGATGCTGCTGTTTTAGGTGCAAGAGCTGCATATATTGCAGGCTGCAAGGCAACGTCTAATACGCAAGCCGAAAGAGATATGGGTATTCCTGCATCGGGAACTATGGCGCATAGCTGGGTTCAGCTTTTTGACACAGAGTATGAGGCTTTTAAAACATATGCCCAGTTATATCCAGATAACTGCGTTTTATTAATAGACACATATTCTGTTTTAAAATCAGGAATGCCAAATGCAATAAAAGTTTTTGATGAAGTTTTAAAGCCGTTAGGTAAAAAGCCAAAAGGCGTTAGAATAGATTCAGGCGATATTGCATATTTTTCAAAAAAAGCAAGAAAAATATTAGATGAGGCTGGCTATACAGATTGCAAAATTATTGCATCTAATGCAATGGATGAATATGTTATTAGAGATTTAATTATAAATGATGCGAAAATAGATTCTTTTGGCGTTGGTGAAAATTTAATAACTAGTCGCTCAGCTCCTGTTTTAGGTGGCGTTTATAAATTAGTTGCTATTAAAAAAGATGGGCAGTATATCCCAAAAATTAAAATTAGCGAAAGCTTTGAAAAAGTTACCATACCATATAAAAAACAAGTGTATAGGATTTTTTCTGATGAAACAGGAAAAGCACTAGCTGATTATATAACGATTTTTGATGAAGAAGTTGAGCATTTAAAAGAGATAGAAATTTTTTCTCCATTAGAGCCTTGGAAGAAAAAACATCTTGAAAATGTTACGATTAAGCCTTTATTAATTGAGGTTTTTAAAGAGGGCAAAAAGGTTTATAATTCGCCTAGCATTAAAGAAATTAGAGAATATACTGAAATTCAATTAAATAATTTGTGGGACGAGGTAAAAAGATTAGAGTTTCCGCATATATATTATGTAGACTATTCTTATAAGCTGTGGAGCGAACAAAGAAGGCTTCTTGAGCAAAGATAAGAAAATACATAAAAGGACGGTTTTTGTATGGAACTTGTTATAGCTATAAGTGTTTTAATAATAATATTGGTGATTTTTTTGCATTGGCAAAATAAAGGAATTAGCGTAAGTAAAATAGAATATACAAATCCTAAAATTTCAAGTGGATTTAATGGATTTAAAATTTTGCATCTTTCTGATTTTCATAATGATAAATCACTACTTTTAGACGTTGTAAGGCTGGCAAAAAAGCAAAATCCAGATATAATTTTTATAACTGGGGATATTATAGATTCAAGAAGATGCGAAAAAAGCGTTGCTATTAATTTATTAAATGAATTAAATAAAATAGCAAATGTATACCTTGTTTTAGGTAATCACGAAAATCGCCTTATTGATTTAGGGCTATTTAAAGAGCAGATTATAAAAACAAACACTAATTTACTAGACGATAGAAAAATTACGATTAAAAAAGATGGCGATTTTTTAACTTTAGTAGGGGTGAGTGATCCTGATTTTCAAAATAAAAATAGAGAACATAAGCAAGAGGAATATAAAAAAGCATTTTCAAAATTATCTCTTGGCGATGGAACATTTAAAATTTTACTAGCACACAGACCAGAATTTTTTGTAGATTATGCAAACGCAAACTATGATTTAGTTTTTTCAGGGCATGCGCATGGAGGGCAATTTAGAATACCATTTACCGATATTGGAGTTTTTGTGCCAGATCAAGGATTTTTTGCTAAATATTCAGCAGGAGTAAAAAAAGAAAAAGAAAGCACGATGATAATTAATAGGGGAATTGGCAATTCATTATTTCCTTTTAGATTGTTTAATCGCCCAGAAATTATTCTTTTAACCTTAAATAAATATTAAAAAATAATATATAGCTTAAATGAGATATCTATAAAAAACTTTTCATATTAAAAAATTATAAGGGAATAGCGAAAGCTGTTCCCTTAATTATGTATAAAATAAAATTTATTTATACATCTTAGGATATTATAATTTGCTTTTTATTGATATATTAATATTTTTAATATATAATATATTTACACAATAAAATTTAAGAAAAGAGAAAATGATGAAAAAAATACTTACTGCAATTTTAATATGTCTTTTATTATTAACAGGGTGTAAAAGTGATGAAAATACGAATATAAATTATTCGCCTTATCTAAATATAGCTAATGAATATTCAGAAAAATTCGGCGAAATTTCAAAAACTGAATCAGAATATAGCGGAACTTATAATGCCACTGGGCTTTCATACGTAAATTTAATTGATTTAGATAATAATGGGGTTAAAGAGCTTATTATTTTATCAAGCGAAGATGAAATAGAAATATATACTATAAAAGATGATGAAATTGAATTAAAAGGCTCATTTAAACTAACAAGCTATAAAAGTAGTATGGCAGTTCTCTTTTCAAATGCAAATGAGAAAACATATATTATTTCCGATTCACCGCTAGCACATGGCATTGGTATAGGATTAGATATTCATGAATTAAATGATGGGGTGCTAAATAAAGTTGCAACATTTACAAAAACTACTTACTTAGATGGCAGTGAAACGCATATGATTGACGCAGTGGTAGTGAGCGAAGATGAATATGATGAAAAATTTAATTCATTCGGAGATGCTGAAAATTATACAGCACATAAAATTACAAATATGACAAATGAAGAATACGACCAGCTTCTTAGCTTAGTGAATGAAACATTAACTACTTTATCTAAATATGAAAATTTAATAATATAAATAAAGAGCTGATACTGCAAAATTTTACAGTATCAGCTTTTTTATTAGCCTTTTAATTTTGGCGTTTTTTAAATAAATATCCAGCATAGTAAGAAAAACACATAAAGATAAAACCTACTATATAAGATTGCCATAAATAGTTTGTAAGAAAACTAACAGATATATTTAAAGTTGGCAAAAAGAAAAATTGCGTGCATATTCCTAGCGTATTGCTAAAATATTCGCCTAAAATTATTTCTTGATATAAATTAAGTATAAGAGCTAAAAAAATAGGCAGATGAATAAGAGATAAAGAAAATGCAATATTTTTTTGAAACTTATAGCTTATAAATCCTAAAAAAAACCAAAATATTAAAAAAATATATCCAATTATATTAAAAGGGATAATTGTTGTTTGAAAATTCATAATAAGCCAATTTATTAAAAAGCCTAACATAAGTGGAATAAAGCCAAAGAGTATTAATAATAAATTTTTATATTTCATAATTATTCTCCCATTTAAGAATTTTGAGTATTTTGAGCTTTGCTTTGCTTTTTAGAAATTTTTGTTGTTATTAATGTAAATAAAATTAATATAGCCACAGATATAATTATTCCAATAGGATTATCTTTTATATCTGTTGCAGTGAAAGCGGCATAGCAGTAGATACAAGTGCCAGGAAACATTCCAATTAAAGTAGCTAAGGCATAGTGAGAATATTTTATGGAGGTAAGCCCTGGTGCATAATTTACTAAATTAAAAGGGAATAATGGGATTAATCTAATATAAAACATATATAATAACCCGTTTTCCTCTATTTTATTATTCACTTTTTCAAAAATAGCATTTCCTTTAAATAATTTTAAAACAAAATCTTTTCCAAGGTATCGAGCTATTAAAAATGATAGTGTGCATCCAATATTTGATGCGATTACAACATATAATATCCCCTGCCACAGCCCAAATATAGGCGAAGCCAATAAAGTTAGGGCAAAGCCGGGCACTAAAAGCACAACTGCAACTATATACATTAATATAAATATAATAGGGGCATAAGGCGAATTTTGAATTGAAAGGATAACATTGCTAAAAAAATCTGCATTTAAGTAGTTTTTAGCTGGAGATAAAAAAATAATTATAAGCAGTAATAAAACTATGATAAGGGGTGTGAATTTTTTTATTTTACTCATACAGCCTCCATTTCTCTTACATATTTAATTATAGTGTAAGAGCGAATAATGCCTGTTAAAAATATTACCATAGTAAAAGCGAGCAGAATAACTCCTGCATAAATAGGGAAAACCATCATTAAAATAAATGTTATAAATGTTTCGGTTCGCTCGGCAAGCCCAGAATCATAATGCATGCTTTTTTTGCCTGTGTTTTTAAATAAAGCACCAGCAACAGTGAATGTTGAGAAATTAAAAATTACAGAGATGAAAAATAGAAGATAAGAAAAAGCAAAATCCGGCATTAAAAAGAAAAATCCTAAAACAACTGCCGATTCAACCATTCTATCAAAAATCATATCTAAAAAAGCTCCGAGTGGGCTTTGCTTATTTGTAAGGCGGGCAACTGTTCCATCTAAAACGTCTAATAGCCCTGAAATAAGAAGCAAACTTCCAGCGGCAACAAACTGATTATATGCAACTAAAACTCCTGCTGAAACGCCTGTTGCTAGGGCAAGAGTGGTTATCTGATTTGGCGTTATCTTAGTTTTTGTGGCAGCTTTTCCAATAGCATCAAAGCTCGGCTGGAATATCTTTCGGTATTTTGAATCAATCATACTTATATTCCTTTCTTATCTTTTTATATCAATTATTTTATTTAATAATTTCATTTGCCACTCTTTAGCATTATCACGCCTAAAATTATTTGCGGCAGTTTTATAAATTTCACTTTGGGTAGGGTAAGGCAGGATAACTGAATTAAAACTAGAAACATTTAATTTTTCAGTAATAGCAAGGGCGGCAAATGCAATTAATTCACCAGCCTTATTTCCAACTATTGTAGCGCCGAGCACAACGCCATTTTTATCTAAAATAAGCTTTAAAAATCCGATAGTGTCGTTTTCGGATTTTGCCCTATCATTACTAGCTAAAGGAACATTATAAACTAAAATATCGCCTAGTTTTTCTCTAGCTTGCTTTTCTAAAAGCCCAACATGGGCAACTTCTGGCTGGGTGTAGGTGCTCCAAGCTATATTACAATATTCAACCTGTTTTGGAACGCCAAATAGGGCATTTTGCAATACCACAGTGGCTTGATATCCAGCAGAATGAGTGAAATTATAAGGTCCAGTCGCATCGCCAGCTGCATATATATGCTTTAGTGAACTTTGCAGTTTATCATTAACTGCTATTTGTCCATTTCTTTTTTGCTTTACGCCAATGCTTTTTAAATTTAAATTATCAGTATTCGGTGTTCTGCCAAGAGAAATTAAAAGTGTGTCCCCAGAGATTTTCTTGATTTCATCGTCTATTTTTACACTAACAGTTATTTCATCATTAATTTTATCAATCTGCTGTATATTAGCGTTTAAAATAAAATTAATTCCATCATCTGATAATTTTTTTTGCATAACAATGCCAACTTCAGGCTCATCTTTATTAAATAAAGCTTTGTTTCTATCAATAATAAAAACTTCGCTACCTAAATTTAAAAATGCCTGCCCAAGTTCAAGCCCAATAGGCCCTGCACCTAAAACAATTAGCTTTTTTGGAAGCTTTTTAATATTAAAAATATTATGATTTGTGTAATACTGAATATTTTCAAGCCCTTTTATATCTGGAATATTTGCTCTTGAGCCAGTTGAAATAACTATATTTTTGGCTGTGTATAATTTATTTCCTGCTATAATAGTGTGTTCATTATAAAAAGAGGCTTTCTCTCGTATAACAGTAACTCCTAGCGACTCAAATCGCTCTTGAGAATCATGAGGAGCTATACTATCAATAACATCTTTTACATAGCCCGTAACCTTTTGGATATTAACTCCACTAATTTCGCCGATAACTCCGAATTTATTTGCATATCTCATAGTTTGGGCAATATGGCTAACATGAAGCAGGCTTTTTGAGGGAACACAGCCATAATTTAAGCAGTCGCCTCCCATTAAATCTTCTTCAAATAAAATAACTTTTGCCCCTAAAGCACTGCCCCCTGAAGCCACCACAAGCCCAGCTGAACCTGCTCCTATAACAGCGATATCATAATCAAATTTCATAAAAAAACACCATTCTTTCTGAACTTAGTAAAATCGTTTTAAGATGGTGGTGTAAAGTAGGATTTATTTGTGGTGAAGTGATAGATACATTGTTCTATATTTTTATATGTTTATACTAACACAAAAATTTTACAAAATAAAGATTATTATTCAAAATTAACAATTTATCAATAAAAAACGAAAATATGTACAAAAAAATCCCTTAGAAATTATAGTAATCTCTAAGGGATTTTAATTTTAGTTTAATGATTTTATTAAAAGCTTATATGCATTTTCTTTTATAATGGTTTCATCGCTGTCTTCAAAGCCTAGATGAGATGCCGTTATAAATCTTGATAAAGTTGAAAGATTTGAAAAAATAATCATTTCAACTAAAAATTTATCACTAGGGGCAGGGAATTTATTTTCTTTTATTCCTTGAATTAATATATCTTTTACAATGCTTTCTAACTGAGATGCAAAAGAAATTTCAGCCTTTTTAAATATATATTTGATATTTTCAAAACTACCAGCCGAGCAAATTAAATTTAAAATTGAAAGACTACTTTGGCTTTTAATATCTATAATTAATAAATTATATAAAGAAAAAACCTTGTCTTTAAAATTTATATTCTTCTTAACAGCTTGGTTTAATTTTATAAAACCATCAGAAAAATTTTTAATAATAGTTGCTTTTATAATATCATCTTTACTTTTAAAATGGTCGTATATACTGCCTTTACCAATTCCAGTAAAATCTGCAATTTCTTGAACTGTGATTTTATTTAAATCTTTTCCAGAATCTAAAAG
>CAZVOQ010000040.1:0-11585 GCA_964628475.1 uncultured Oscillospiraceae bacterium
ACTGATGCTAAAGCTAATGCAATAATTTTTTTCATTATATTGTCCTCCAATAAATTCATGTTTCCAAAGATTATCTTAGCAATTTACTAAGATAGGCTTATATTAATCCTTTCAGGACAAAAAATCAATACATTTCTAATCATTGTAACTAATTCGATATTTTTTGTTAATTTTTTTGTAATAATTGTTACTTTTCATCTTCATTAATTAATGCAAACCTTAAATGGTCTTCTCTTTTGCCATTAATTTCAAGATATCCTTTTGAATATCCTTCTTGCACAAAATTAAATCTATTCATTACAGCAATACTTTTTGTGTTTTTTGGCATAACCGCTGCTTCTATTCTATATAAATCCAAATCCTTAAATGCAAATCTTATTATTTCTTCAATCGCTTCACTCATATATCCTTTGCCCCAAAAATCTTTATCTAATTTATATGATAGATAACAACTTTTAACGCTCCCTAGCATAATAGCTGCTATACTAACTGTTCCTATTATTTCCTTTTCGCCTTTAATTTGTAGCCAAAAGCGATATTCATTCATTTTGATAGCTTCTTTTAAATCTTCTTTAAGATATCTTTTTTGCCCTTTTTTAGTGTAGTATTCAGGATATCTAACTGGCTCTGTCCATTCGATAGCCTCTTTATTTCTCATATGAAAATCTGAAACTTCTTTTGCAAGCTTTGGATTTGATAAAATTAAATACATTCTTTTGGTTAATAATTTTTCCATTAAAAGCCCTTTCTTTTAGTTTTATTTATTTAATAAAGATATTCCTTGTTTTATCTTGCAGTATCTATTATAATATTATATAATAGATTTAATTTTAAAATAAGAGGTGTAAGTTTTATGAAAATGCGCAGACACGATAGAGAGATAACTGATATTGATAAAATAGAAGAATATATAAAAACAGCTCCGTTTATGAATCTTGCAATTAATTGCGAAAATTCAGCTCCATACATTGTTGCATTAAATTATGGATATGAAATCATCGATAATAATATTATACTGTATTTCCATTGTGCAAAGCAAGGCAGAAAATCAGATTTACTATTAAAAGATAATAACGTTAGCGTACATATTACATCAAACAGCGTTATTAAAGGGGATGAAAAAGCCGAAGATTGCACCACTTATTATTCAAGCGTTTTTCTTGAGGGCTTAGCTCTTAGCATAGAAAACTTTGATGATAAAGTTTATGCTTTAGATAAATTAATGGAAAACGTTGATTTTAAAGGAGAACTTAGCTATCCTGAAAAATTAGTTGAGAAAACTGCACTATATAAAATAATTTGCCAAAAATACACTGCAAAATCAAGTACTTAAGGAGAATTTAGCATGCAATCTACAAATAAAATAACCAATGTAAGAGAATTATTAAATCGAGTTAAAGCAGATGCCATCGTTGTAAAAAGTTATGAAAATCGCCTTTATTTAACTGGGCTAAAAACTAGCGCAGCAACAGTTATTATAACAAAAAAAGGGCAGTATTTTTTATGTGATGAAAGATATGAAGAAATCGCAAAAAGAGAGCTTACCCCTGATGGGTTCACAGTTGTTGTTGGCTCATTAAGAAATATGACAAAGAATATTAATAATATTATGCAAAGCGATAGAGTTTCGATTATGCTTTTAGAGAGCGATAGCATTAGCCACGAGGAATACCTAGAATTTGAAACAGCTCTTTGGGCAAAAACTCTGCCTTTAAAAACTCAATTAAAAAAACTGCGTATGATTAAAGAAGATTCTGAAATAGAAAATTTGAAAACAGCCCAAAGAATAAACGAGAGATGTTTTGAAGAAATTATTAAAATAATCACCCCTGGAATGACCGAAAAGGAAATAGAGGCTAGATTAGTTTATTTAATGCTTGAAAATGGCTCAGATTTAGATAAATTTCATATTTGCTGCATTAGTGGCGAAAATTCAAGCTTAATTCACGGCAGAGCAAGCGAGCGCATTATAAGAGATGGCGATGTTTTGCTTTTAGAGTTTGGTGCTGTTTATAATGGATATAGAAGTAATATGGCGCGAACTGTTTGCATTGGACACGCTAGCGAAGAATTTAAAAAAGCCTATGAAGTTGTTAAAAATTCATTTATTATCGCTATGCAGCAAATTAATAGCGAAAAAAGTGCTAAAAAAATTGATGAAGAAGTGCGAACTTATATAGAAAAAAGCGGATACCATGGCTGTTTTAATCATTCATTAGGCCATGGAATTGGAATTGATTTAAATGAAATGCCTTTATTAAACCCAGCTTCTAATGATGAAATTCAAGCAGGAAATGTTTTAGCTATTGAGCCTGGCATATATTTAAAAGAAAAATTTGGAATTAGAATTTGCGATATGATTTATCTATCAAACAATTCTATCGAAAATTTAACAAGGGCAACTAAAGACTTAATTATTTTATAATTATTTTTAATTTAAAGGGAATAGCTAAAGCTATTCCTTTTATTATGGAAATAATATATCTTTTCTCGCTCTATTTATTAAAAATAAACATTTATACTTATTAATAAAAAAATTTGCAGAAATTCTCTTATTTTATCCCTATTGCCCTTAATAAAAAATTGTATTATAATAATAAATATATACAGAAAAGGATTTATCACTCTTATGAACACAGAAATTTTAAAACAAAATATTCGTTTTCTTAAAGGCGTGGGCGAAAAAAGAGCCGAGCTTTTTTATAAGCTAGGCGTTGTTAGCGTGGGTGATTTATTAAATTTTTATCCTAGAAGATATATTGATTATTCTGATTACTATGATATTATTTCAGCCCCTTTTGAGGAAGTTTGCGTTGTTAGGGCTATGGTTTTAAAAAAAGCTGGAGCTATTCGGCTTTCTAATAACCGAACATTATTTAAGGTGTTTTGTGGCGATGAAACAGGCGATTTACAGCTAACTTTTTTTAATAGCGAATACACTGTAAATCAGCTTGAAATTGGAAAAGAATATCTATTTTACTCAAAAATTTCTGGAAATTTTAAAACAAGACAGATGCTATCTCCAACTTTTATAAGCGCAACTAGCACTATAACTCAAGAGCCTATTTATCCTTTAACTAAAGGATTAAGCAATAAAATTATTCAAAATTCTATAAAATCTGCACTGTCACTTGTTAAAGATATGCCCGATTTTATAGATGGCAATATATTAAAAAAATATAATTTCCCATCTTTATACTCAGCCGTTAAAAGCATTCATTTTGCAACTTCAAACACCGAGCTTGAAATTGCTAAAAATCGCTTAATATTTAACGAACTTTTAATTTTGCAACTAGGCTTACAGCTTCTTTCTAGCATGCAAAAAAGCGAAAAAACAAATGCTATTTATTATTCTGATATAAATCCTTTTTATTCTTCTTTGCCTTTTTCGCCAACAAACGCGCAAAAAAATGCAGTAAACGATATTATAAATGATTTTCAAAATAACACTGCTATGAACAGAATGCTTCAAGGCGATGTTGGCTCTGGTAAAACCTTAGTTGGAGTAGCTAGCATGTTTATAATGGCAAAAAATAATATTCAAAGCTGTATGATGGCACCAACTGAAATTCTTGCAAATCAGCATTTTCACTCTGTTTTAAATATGCTAAAAAACACAGATATAAATATCGCTTTATTAACTTCTTCTACTAAAGCAAAAGAAAAAAGAGAGATTTTAGAAAATTTAAAAAATGGAAGTATAGATATATTAATCGGAACTCACGCTGTTTTAAATGAAAAGGTTGAATTTTTAAATTTAGGCTTATGTATAACCGATGAACAACATCGATTTGGCGTAAAGCAAAGAAATATTATCAGTCAAAAAGGGGATAATCCACATATATTAGTTATGTCGGCAACTCCTATTCCTAGAACTCTTGCTATGGTTATCTATGGAAATATGAAAGTGAGCGTTATAAATGAAATGCCAAAGGGCAGAAAACCTATACAAACTCATCTTGTTTCCTCTGATACACGCGCTAGAATGTTTGGCTTTATAAAAAAGCACATTGATTTCGGACAACAGGCATACATTGTTTTACCTGCTATTGAAGAGAGCGAAAATATGCCTAGCGAAGTGCAGAATGTTACCGATTATTACAACAACGTTATAAAAGAATTTTTGCCAAACATAAAGGCTGAAATTTTACATGGGAAAATGAAAGCTAAAGAAAAAGATTTAGTTATGCAAAATTTTAAAGACGGCAACATAGACCTGCTTTGCTCCACCACTGTTGTTGAAGTTGGAGTTGATGTTCCTAATGCTGTTTTAATGATAATCGAAAACGCCGAAAGATACGGACTATCCGCTTTACACCAATTAAGAGGGCGAGTAGGCAGGGGAGATAAGCAAAGCTTTTGCATATTAGTTAGCGATTCAAAAAATCAAAATTCACGCGAGCGATTAAAAGTTATGGAGAGAACTCAAGATGGATTTGAAATTAGCCAATTCGATTTAGAAAATAGAGGCCCTGGCGACTTTTTTGGGGATAGACAGCATGGCCTGCCAACTTTAAAACTCGCCCAGCTTTCAAAAGATTTAACTATATTAAAATATACCGAAGTTGAAAGCCAATTAATGATATCCAAAAGCCCTGATTTAAAAGAGTTTCCTCTTATAAAAAAAGAAATTCAAAAGCTATTTGATGGGATAACTTTATAAATTTTTCAGCTTTAGAACAGCCTAAAAACGCCCCTTGAATATAACGATTAAACATTGATGATGTTAATATTTTTTCTTTTAAATATAGCTTTTATAAACAAAAAAAGGAACGATTTTAATCGTTCCTTTTTAGTTTATAAAGTTTGTTTATAGATAATTTAATATATCTTTTTATTCTTCTGTGCTTTCAGGAGCGCCTTCTGGTCTTTCGCCATTTTCTGGTGCGCCTTCTGGTCTTTCGCCATCTTCTAGTGTGCCTTCTGGTCTTTCTCCATCTTCTAGTGCGCCTTCTGGTCTTTCTGCTGATTGCTCAGTTGTTGTTTCTTGATTTAGGACAACGTCCTCCGTTTCATTTTCGCTACATCCTGTTAAACTTATTAACATAAAGCTCGATGTAATGAGTGCTATTAATTTTTTCATATAAATCTCCTTATAATAATTTTGTATGTTTATTATAAGGGCACTACTTTAAACAAACCTTAAATTTTACATTAATGGGCTTAAAATTTTAAACACTAATTGATATAGCCTTTTTAGTGGCGGAGTTGAGTTTATTTTTTCTATTGTCACTAAACTGCTAACTTCAAACATCTCATTAAAATCTTCTTTAACCTCGCCAACTATTTTTCCGCCATAAAAGCTTGCACAATTTTCATAATGCAAATATAAAGAGCGATAATCCATATTCGCACTTCCAACAATTGCTTGCTTATCATCGCAAACATACATTTTAGCGTGTAAAAATCCTGGTGTATACTCATATATTTTAACGCCATGTTCCACTAATATTTTATAATAACTTTGCGTTATATAATAAGCATACCATTTATCTGGAATCCCAGGAACAACTATCCTTACATCAACTCCACTTTGCGAAGCTAAAGTTAATGCTGTAACCATTTCATTATCGATAATTAAATAAGGCGTTGCAATATAAACATAATCATTAGCCCCATTTATAACGTTTAAGTATGCGTTTTCGCAAACATTATATGTATCAAGTGGAGTATCGTGATACGGCTGAACAATCCCGTCTGAATTATTTTGCGCAGTTGGGTAGAATTTACTGTAATCGATTTCTTCTTTTGTTACAAACTCCCAAGATTGCAAAAATATATTAGTCATCCCAAAAGTTGCCTCGCCCTCTAAACGAAAGGCAGTATCTTTCCAAACTCCAAATTTTGTTATCTTATTTATATATTCATCTGCTATATTTAATCCACCACCATAGCTAATATTATTATCAATAATAGTTAGTTTTCTATGATCTCTATGATTTAAAATTAAATAATTTCTAATTCTAAAGCTAAATTTAATTGGGCTGAAAATTTCTGTTTTTATCCCTAATTTTTTAAGCTTTTCATCATAGCCATCAGGCAGAGTTAAAAGCGAGCCAAATCCATCATATAATATTCTAACATCGACGCCTGCTTTTGCTTTTTCGGTTAGTATTTCTAGGATTTTATCCCACATATATCCTTCATCGATTATAAAATACTGCATAAATATGCTTTTATTTGCATTTTTTAAATCTTCTAAAAAATCTTCAAAAAAATCTTCGCCCATTTTATAATATCTAACATCGGTGTTTTCAAAAAGCATCCCTTTTGCAATATTAGTTAAATACCTTGCTTGCTTTTCAAGATTTATATCTTTTTCTTTTATTTTTTGTAAAATAACTTTATCGTGTGATAATAGCTTTTCATTATTTTTATTTATTAATTCAAGAGTATCTTGCTGTGATTTTGAAAGCCTTCTATTTCCCCATAAAATATATAGTATAGCGCCTGTACCGGGGAATATAATCATAAATAATATCCATAAAATTTTATAAGATGGATTTAAGTTATCTCTTTCAACTATGTAAATTATACTAATTACACTTAAAACAACTAATCCATAATAAAATGTTGGATCTAAAATTACATAATCGCTTAAAAACAAATAAACTATCCAGATTTGAATTAAGGCTAAAATTGTTATTATAAATCTTCTTGAAAAAATAAATCTTAACATTTTATATAGCATTTTTTATCTCCTTTATAATAATACGCTTTTTAGAAAAATCTAAAAAGCGTATTATATTTTATTTTTTCTTAAAATATCCCATTGCAAAAGTGCCTGCACCAACGTGGTTGCCAACTGATGCTCCTATAGGCGTTATAATAATATTTTTTTCATTATCAAACTTTTGCACTATTGCATCTTTTAAATCTTTATACCATTCATTAATCGTTCCTGTATATCCAACAACACATATTTCATCTTTGTCCAAACTTCCAGCTTCTTCAAGCAGTGTCATTGTTTTTTCTATTGCAGCTTTTGCACCTCTAACTGTTGCCACAACGTCAACTTTGCCTGAAAGTGTTGTTATTGGTTTTAATTGAAGCATACTGCCAACAAAGCTTTTTGCTGGAGAAAGTCTGCCACTTCTTTTTAAATGAGATAAATCATCTATTATCGCAAAGGCATTTAATCTTGCTTTATAGCCTTCCATTATTTCGCATAATTCGCTATACTCTACGCCTTTTTCAATATAGCTTCTAGCAGTTTCAATCATAGCTCTAATTCCAACTGAAATACAGTTTGTATCTATTAAATAGATATCCTTATAGTCTATCATATCTCTTGCCATACTCGCCGATTGAAATGTTCCTGAAAGGTGCTTTGAAACAAAAATGCCTATAACCTTTTCTTGATTTGCCTGTGCTTTTTTATATAATTCTAAAAACACTTCTGGTGATGGCTGTGATGTTAAAATTTTAGTTGATTTTTTTGCTAAATCATAAAAGTTTTCGTGAGTGATATTTTCGCCTTCTATATATTCTGTGCCATCGATGTTAACTGTTAGCCCTGCTAGATATATGCCTTTTTCTTCTGCCTCTTTTAAAGTGAAATCACTAGTTGAATCTGTTATAATTCTAATCATAATTATACCTTCTCTCTTAATTTGGTATTTGCATATATTTTATTCAAAAATTCCAACCGTTGCTGAAATTATTTTAATATCTTCCTCTGGTTTTGCATTTTCATCAGTTTCTGTGTCGCTTATTTTATAAACAATATCTAGCCCCTCATAAACCTGCCCAAAAACTGTGTGAGAGTAATCAAGATAAGGCAGTCCGCCTGCTTCTTTATATGCTGTTATTGTTTCTTGTGAATAAGATTTATTTTCCATATCGCTAATTTGCGAATCAGTAACTATATCGCTAGGAGTTGCAACTATAAAAAACTGGCTTCCATTTGTATCCTCGCCACTATTTGCCATAGATAAAGCCCCTGTATAATGATGTAAAATATCTGAAAATTCATCTTCAAATTTTACTCCAAATATGCTTTCTCCGCCAGCACCTGTCCCTGTTGGATCGCCCGTTTGGATAACAAAATCTTTCATAACTCTGTGAAAAATAACATCAGTATAATATCCATTTTCTATTAAAGATGTGAAATTTTCAACCGCTAATGGCGCTTGCTCTTTAAATAAAACTACTTTTATACTACCTTCACTTGTAACTATTTCAGCTATTGTATCTCCTGCTTGTGGCTGAGCTAATTGCATTGCCGAACTTGTTGTTTGTATTTCATCATTATAAGTTTTTTCTTGATTATTACATCCAGAAAACAAAGCACAAACAGCAAAAATTAAGCAGATACTAAATATTTTTTTCATCTATTATTTATACCTTCCTACTTCTAATTATTTTATGTTTACTTATTATATCACTATTTTGTAAAAAAAGTATGATTATTGTTTTTCTTTATCTTAATTATAATATATAAATTTTTAAATTCAAGTCAAAGAAATTACTGTTTGTTGACAAAACAGGGGTTTTTAGTGTAAAATAAAAGCAAGAAAAGCTTTGAGCTTAAACTGGAGGTATCCCAAAATGTGTGATATAAATAATGAAAACGAAGAATTTGAAGCAAATATCCTAACTCTAACTGACGAAAACAATGATTCTCATCAATTTGAAGTTGTGGATCAAGTTGAATATAATGAAGAAAGATATATAGCAGCTGTTGAATATTTTGAAGACGAAGAAAAGGCTCAAGAACACGAACCAGTTTTAATTATTTTTAAAATCGGCGAGCCTGATGAAGATGGTCTTGAAACTTATGATATAGTTGATGATGATGAAGAATTCTTTGAAGTTGGCGGAATTTTCCAAGAACGCCTTTCAGAAATGTTTGATATTGAAGAATAATTTTATATTTTAAAGTATTATTTTTGATATTTTGCATAAAATAAAGTATATAACCATCCTGCCTTGCACGAGAAATATGTAACTATTTTTAATCCTACACTCATATAATCGGAAGCTCGGGTCCTTGTCCACGGATTGCAGACCTCCCCCCCTTGGGGAAGAAGGGAGCATGAACTGGCGGCAGAGCGTATCCATCCTTGCTTACAAGCGGGGTTTTGATATAGTTGCATACGGCTGGGCGGGTGTTATTATAAAATTTCGTCTTTTAGATATTTTTATCTAAAAGACATATTTTTTTTAAAGGAGAATTTAATGAGCTTTAATGAGAGAACTTTAATGGTGCTTGGCGATGAAAATTATGAAAAAATAGTTAATAATCATATTTTAATCGCTGGTGTTGGCGGTGTTGGTGGCGCTGTTTTAGAGTGTCTTACACGATTTGGAATTAAAAAAATCACTATTATCGATTTTGACACTGTTGATGTTTCAAATTTAAATAGGCAGATAATCTCTAATATAAATAATATCGGACAATTAAAAACAGATGTTGCTAAAAATAGAGTGTTATCTATAAACGAAAACTGCGATATAACAGCTATAAACACTTTTTTAACTAAAGAAAATCTTGATTTTATAAAAGATTTAAATCCAGATTATATTATAGATGCCATTGATAATGTAACGGCAAAACTTGCCCTTATTAAACTAGCTTATGATAATAATATTAATATTATTTCAAGCATGGGAACAGGAAATAGATTTGATATAAGCGGATTTACTATTGATACCGTTGAAAATACTGCTGGAAATGGATGCGGGCTATCAAGAGTTATAAGAAAAGAATTAAAAACAAGGGGGATAAAAAATCATATTTCTTTATATAATAAATTTGCCCCTAGCAGTAAAAATGTTAATTCATCTTTTGGCAGAAATGCCCCTGGAAGCACCCCTTTTGCACCTAATATTGCTGGGATTATGATTTCTCAATATGTTTGCGATGCATTAATGAAAAAATAAATTAACTTATAAAAAACAACAAGCCGAGCAATGCTCGGCTTGTTGTTTTTGAGATATATGAATAAAGGAAAAGGGATAGTTAATTAAAAAATGCACTTTTATTAAATACCACATTTAATTATATGTACATCAAAAAAATCAATCAAAATATTAGTGTTTTTCACATATTTTTTAATTTATTTTATATATTAATATTAATACATATCACTACCTAAAGTCAATATACATACTTTACAAAAAAATTTACTTTTTTTTTACATTCAGTCTATAATTTAAAATTCTATCTTTAATTCTTTACACACTATCCATTATTTGACAATTTTAAATTCACAATTTTTGCTTAATTTATGAGTATAATATAACTAAGCAGAGATGCTCGATATATCTTTTCGAGTGGTGACGAAAGATATATCAGATAATATAGTGTTTATGCTATATTATTCTCCTCTAAAACTATACACAGAAATGACGGATTTTTCCGTCATTTTTGTGTTTTAATAATTTATGGTTTTTTGTCCATACTAAATTTACAAATAAATTTAGGAAGGTGTGAAAAGCTATAATGAAAAAAATATTAAAATGCCTATCTTTTCCACTGGCAATTATCATTGGAACAAGTATATATTTTAACACCATTATCCCCGACACTATGTATATCACAAGTGGAAGTAGTGTTAGCATTAAATCTTTGCCTATGATTTCACTAACAGCGCAAACCTCTTCTTCTGATCAAAGTGTTTTTGTTGATACTACATCAAATATTAACTACGATGCTAAACTTTTAGGGGTTATCCCTATTAAAAGTGTTATTGTAAATTCATTAGAAGAAAAGTATGTAAGCGTTTCTGGCGAGCCTTTTGGAATAAAAATGTTTTCAGATGGAGTTATGATAGTTGGATTTTCAGATATTAAAACTCCAACTGGCTATAAAAATCCAGCATCATTAGTTGGGCTTTCAATGGGAGATATCATTGTTTCAATGAATGGCGAAAAAATAAAAAGCAAAGATGATATTGAAGCGGTTATTAATAAAAGTAATGATACGCCGATTTTAGTTGAGTATTTAAGAGATAATCAGTTATTAACTTGTAATTTAAGTGCTGTTTTTGATGTTGATAATCAAATATACAGAACAGGGATGTGGATAAGAGATTCCTCCGCTGGTATTGGCACTATGACTTACTACGATGTTCAAAATTCTAGCTTTGCAGGGCTAGGGCATGCTGTTAAAGATGTTGACACTGGCGAAGAAATACCTTTATTATCAGGCGAAATTGTCCCTGTTAATATAACGGGTATTGAAAAATCAACAGCTGGAGATGCTGGCGAATTAAAAGGAACATTTATGAGCCAAATTCCAACAGGTCAGCTTTTAAAAAACAGTGAAACAGGCGTTTATGGTTCGGTTTATTTTGCAAAAGATGATAATATGATGCCTATTGCCGCTTCAAATGAGATTGTAGAGGGCACTGCATATATCTACACAACTATAAACGGAACAACACCTAAAAAATATGAGATAGAAATAGAAAAAATTTCACTCAACTCCCAAACGTTAACTAAAAATATGGTGATAAAAATAGTGGACGCCGAGCTATTAGCTTTAACTGGCGGTATCGTGCAAGGAATGAGCGGTAGTCCAATAGTTCAAAACGGACATTTAGTTGGCGCAGTTACCCATGTTTTTGTAAATGATCCAA
>CAZVOQ010000041.1:0-11417 GCA_964628475.1 uncultured Oscillospiraceae bacterium
ACTCAAAGATATGTTGATTTAATTATATCAAATCAAGAAGGAATTGAGTTTAATATAAGGATAAATATTGTAAGAATACTCGAGAATATATCAGAATTTCAAAATGGAATAATAGGCGGTAAATACTATTCTAATATTAAAACCAATGATAGTTTAAGAATTACTCAAGATAGTAATTTCACAGCACAATATGTTTTTTATAAATCAACTTCATTTAGTGATTTTGAAGATTTATCTGTGAAAATTAATAATGGTGAATTCCCTGAAAACAGTAAAATAACCTTAGTTTACACGCCTTTAAATGCACTAAATGAGCAAATGAGCGAAAGTGTTATTTTATATAATGAGCTTGAAAATAAAACTTCAAATATTGATATATCTGATTTTAAAATTATGAAAGATGCTAGCGATTATGATGGGCAACTAAATGCCCAGGGCATAGTTAAATTTATGTTTTTAATTATTGTGGATTTTACTATGGTTAACGATGAAGACTTATTAAGTGTTAATGAATATGAAATCGGATTAGTAAATTCAACAAATAGTTTAGCAATGTTTTTGCCATTTTCTGTTGAAAGTAAAAATAATATTAATATAACTAGCCAATTAACACAGGCAAAATCTGATGTGTTATTTATAAATAGCAGTATCCAAACGAGTGATATAACAGCATATGATGCTAAATATCTTAATCATTTTGCAGCAATTAAAATAATGGTTCTTGATGAAAATGATAATATAATAGAGCTTCCAAAGGGTGGATTTATTATTATAAATGGAGTAAAGTATCCTTCTGCTGGAAAAAACTTTTTTATAAATACACTAGGAAAACTTCAAGATTTAAGTGCAGATTATAGTATAGAATTTCCAATGCACAGCTTTGATGATAATTTAGGAAATTTAAAAATAAAAACAGAACTATACACAAGCTTAGCTCGAGAAAATAGCCTAACACAGTATATAAATTCGAGCGTTAACGATTTTTATATTGAGCAAAGTGAAGATATTTCAGCAGATATAATAATTGAAAATCAGCTAATAACAAATGATGAATTGAAAATTCCAATTAAAATTAATCTAAATGATATAGCTGCAAAAAGCACAATGGTTATTCAACTATATAAAAAGATGCCTTCAGGAGTTTATGAAGTTGTTGGGAATGATATTATAAAAAGCTTAGAAGATGCTCCAGATAATTATGTTTTATTAAGTAATGGGAAAATAATTAAATATACAAATGAATTCAAAAGCGAAGTTTTGCAGGATAATTTAATTATAGATTTATATGATAATTTAAAAGAAGATACAGCACAAACATATAGACTTGTTATGACATTGCAAAGTGAAAATTCCGATTTTGAAGAAATAGAAAACTTTATTATTATGCCAAGTGATTAAAATTTGAAAAATCCAACTTTAGTATTGAAAAAAATGAATGACTAAAGTAAAATAATATTATTAAATAATAAAAATTTGGAGGAAATGAAATGGCAATCACTAATGCATATCTAAAAAAAGTATATAATCAGGTGTTAGAGCGAGATCCTAACCAACCTGAATTTTTGCAAGCAGTAATGGAAGTTTTAGAATCACTTGAACCCGTTATAAAAAAACGCCCTGATATAGAATTAAAAGGTGTTTTGGAGCGTATGGTAGAGCCTGAAAGAGCTATTATGTTTCGAGTGCCTTGGACTGCCGATGATGGCACTGTTCATGTTAATCGTGCTTTTCGTGTTCAATTTAATGCTGCAATTGGTCCTTTTAAAGGTGGGATTCGTCTTCACCCAACAGTTAATCTATCTGTAATTAAATTTCTTGGATTTGAACAAGTTTTCAAAAATGCTTTAACAGGCCTGCCTATGGGTGGTGGTAAAGGTGGCTCTGATTTTAATCCTAAAGGTAAATCAGATAATGAGATAATGAGATTTTGCCAAAGTTTTATGACAGAGTTAAGCCGTCATATTGGTCAATTCACTGATGTTCCTGCTGGCGATATTGGAGTTGGCAGTCGTGAAGTTGGTTATATGTATGGTCAATATCGTAAAATTAGAAATGAAAATGTTGGCGTTATGACTGGTAAAGCGATTCACTCAGGTGGCTCACTTGTTCGCACAGAGGCAACGGGTTATGGGCTTTTATATTTAACACAAGAAATGATAAAACATATGAAAAATGAAGAAATGAAAGATAAAATTGTTTCTATTTCTGGCTCAGGCAATGTTGCGATTTATGCTGCACAAAAAGCCCAAGAAATGGGTGCAAAAGTTGTTACTGTTTCAGATTCATCTGGATATGTTTATGATCCTAATGGTATTAATCTTGAGATTGTTAAACAAATTAAAGAAGTTGAAAGAGGGCGTATATCAGAATATGCAAAACGTGTTGATGGCGCACAGTATTATGAAGGGTGTAAAAATATTTGGAATGTGAAATGCGATATAGCACTTCCTTGTGCAACTCAAAACGAACTTGATGAAACCGCTGCAAAAAAACTTGTTGAAAATGGAGTAATTGCTGTTGCAGAAGGTGCAAATATGCCGTCAACTCCAAAAGCAGTAGAAGTATTTCAAAAAAATGGAGTTTTATTTGCTCCAGGTAAAGCTGCTAATGCAGGTGGTGTTGCAACAAGTGGTCTTGAAATGAGCCAAAACTCACTTAGATTAAGCTGGAGTTTTGAAGAAGTTGACGAGCGTTTAAAAAATATTATGATTGATATTTTTCATAGCTCTTATAATGCTGCTAAAGAATATGGTGTAGAAGGAAATCTTGTTGCAGGAAGTAATATTGCAGGTTTTTTAAAAGTTGCAGATTCAATGATTTGGCAAGGAATTTAATTAGTATATTCTATAAAAACAAAAGAGAAATAGCTTAAGCTATTTCTCTTTTGTTTTTAGTTATATTTTATTTATATTTTTATTATTATGAATTAGCACTTGCTCGTAAAATATATTTATCAATTAATTTAAACATCCAGCTATCAAGATTTGAAAATTCAAATCCTAATGATTTTGCCTTAGTAACATCTAAGCTAAAATCTGTTACATAATTATAAGGAGCATTTTCGCCTTTTTCATCTATGATTATCTCTTTTTCGGTTTTTTCTTTAACATACTCAGACAGCTCTCTTATAGACATAGTTCCAGTACTATTACCATTTACAGCACCAACATAATCAATATCTCCTAAAAATGATAAAAATCTGCCAGCTTCATTTGAATCAATAAAAGGTATTCTACTGTCCATATTAGTTATATTCATAGGCTTTTGATTAACTATATTATCTACATAAAAAAATAATCTATTTGTGTAATCATCTTCACCAACAACAAAAGGTATTCTCATTCTAACAGCTGGAATATTAGAAAAATCTTGAACAATACAGCATTCTGCATATTGTTTTATTTCACCATAAGAAAAATCAGTTCTATTACAATAAACTAATTTTTCATTTTCTGGAATAAATGAATCTTCTTTTGTGTTTAATCCTCTATTACTATAAACAGAAGCTGTTGAAATTTGGATATATCTTTTGCACTTAACAGTTTCTAAAAGATATTTAATTTCATTTGAACAATAAGCAAGGCTATCAAAAACAATATCGAATGAAAGCCCAGTTAAAGCTGATTTAATGCTTTGTTCATTAGTTCTATCAAGTTTTAATCTTTTTATTTTATCTTTAAAATCATCCTTAGTGTTACCTCTTGTTGCAATAGTAACATCATATCCTTTATTTATTAAATCATTCACTAAATGCCTGCCCATAAATAAAGTTCCGCCAACTACTAATACTTTTTTCATATTAAATCTCCTTTATTTCTCATAACTCACATTAATATATTTCAATACTCATATTATATATCTTTTTGAAATTAATTACAATGTATAATTTTTTTGTTATAAAAATTAAATATTATGAATAACTATTAATCAAAAGTATATTGCTTTTAGATAGGAAGGTGACTAAATTGTCAAATAATTTATTTTTAGACAGTCTTGAAATTACGCAAAAAGTTTTTGATTATAGCTTTGAAGAGCCAATAGAACAAGAAATACTTTTAGCAGATTACGACGAGCCTGTTTTTAAGATTGTAAAAACTAACATTGAGCACAGTATAAGCCAAAAATATGTATTAGATAATAAACTAATTATAGATGGGTATTTTAAAGTTAGTATGTATTATCAAGCAAAGGAAAAAGAAGTTTTATCAGTAAGCACGTTAAAACTTCCATTTCAAAAGCAAATAGATATTGATAAACCCGTTTTAGATACTAATTTTATTTATATCCAAGGCGATACACAGTTTGTGAACACAAGAGCAATTAATCAAACTAGAATTGATATAAGAGGAGCTTACAGATTAATAGTTAAGGTTTATTCTGCTAGTGAAGTAGAGGTTATAACTGCAATAAATTCTAAAACTGTTTGTGGAGATGATGAAAAAATAGAGCATTTTTCATTACAAGGATACGGCACAAGACAGTTTTCTTTAGAAGATGAAGTGCAGGACTTAGAAGATGTTAAGCAGATAATTAACGTCTCAACAGTCAATACAAATATGAATGCCACGATTTATAAAGATAAAGTTAATGTTAAAGGCGAAGTTACAGCAGATATATTCTATACAAAGCCAGAAAATAATGACATACAAACTTTAAGAAAAACATTTTTATATAATCAAATTGTTGATGTTTTAGGGATAAGTGAGAATAATATTGCTTACACAAATTTAACTCCAACAAATTTTTCTTTAACTCAAAATTCTGAGAGTCAAAAGATAAGTGCTAATTTAGGGGTGTTATTAGAAACAAAATCTTTTAAAAAGCAAGAAATTTATGCATTAAAAGATGCCTTTTCAAAAACATATGAAAGCATAGCTAAAACAAAAGAGGTTTACTATGATAAAAATCTAAAATTAGTAAATAAAACGGTTAATTTTTTAGCAGAAGAAGTAATATCAGCGGGCTGTGTAGTAGTGCATCAATTTTGTAGTGTGGGAGAAATAAAAACATACTATGAAGAAAATAATTTAATAGCTAAATCAAAAATAAATTGCTATATAATTATTAAAAATCTTCAAAATGAGTTAGAGTGTATTACAAAATCAGAAGATGTTATTATAGATGTAATTCCAAAATCTAATAAATTTGATGAATACATTTCATTTTTAAAAGTTAGTAATATGATAGCAAGTATTAGCGAAGATAAATTAAAAATTAAAGCAAATATTTTATCAGATGGTTTTGTGATAGTAAAGCAAGCAGTTAGAATATTATCAGAGTTTAGTGAAATTGAAGAAAATACATTAGAAAAAAAAGATGAAGCGTTAATATTATATTATGCGCAAAAAGGCGAGAGTGTATTTGATATATCAAGAAGATATAGAATATCAGCCTCAATTATACTAAAGGAAAATGATTTAGAAGATAAAGTTTTAACTGAGGATAGAATGCTTATAATTTCAGCGTTTGAGAATTGAGGTGAAAATAGTGAATATATATGAAAATATAGAAAAAAGAACAGGTGGAGATATTTATATAGGAGTTGTAGGCCCAGTTAGAAGTGGTAAAAGCACTTTTATAAAAAAACTGATGGAAGCCTTAGTTATTCCAAATATAAAAGATGCAGATAAAAAAGTTAGAACTATTGATGAATTGCCACAATCAGCTTCTGGAAGAACAGTTATGACAACTCAGCCTAATTTTATTCCAGAGCAAGGCGTTGATATTATATTAGAAGAAAAGCAAAATTTAAAAGTGAGATTAGTCGACTGTGTTGGATATATGGTTAAAGGGGCACAAGGGGACACAGAAGAAGGAAAACCACGCCTTGTAAAAACTCCATGGCATAAAGATGCAATACCTTTTGAAAAAGCAGCCGAAATTGGAACACATAAAGTTATTAAAGATCACTCAACTATAGGCGTTGTTATCACAACAGATGGCAGTATTAGTGATATACCAAGAGAAAATTATATTAATGCAGAAGATAAGGTTATATCTCAATTAAAAGCATTAGGAAAACCTTTTGTAGTTGTTGTAAATTCTCAAAATCCTAATTCTATTGAAGCTAAAAAAGCTGTTGAGAGTATTCAAAATAAATATAAAGTAAGTGCGATAACAGCTAATTGTTTAGAACTTGATAAAAAAGCAGTTGAGGAAATATTAGCACTTATTTTAACTCAATTTCCTATTAAAGAAATAGCAGTTACAATACCAAAATGGCTTGCTATGCAAGAAGATGATTTTAAAATAAAAGCAAAAATAATGGCAGATATAAAAGAAAATTTTGAAAACATTAAAAAAATAAGTGAAATTCCAAAAGCAGCAAATCAGCTTTTAAAAACAGAATATTTACAACTTGCAGGTATGGGGAAAATAGATTATGGAACAGGGTGTGCCATTTTAAACGTTAGCCTTGAAAATGATTTATATTATGACACTTTAAAAGAGATAACAGGTGAAGATGTTAAAGACGATTGGGCTTTAATGAATTTAATGCAGCAACTAATTTTTGCCAAAAAAGAATATGAAAAAATAGCACCTGCTTTAAAGCAGGTGGAAACAAATGGGTACGGAATAGTTATGCCTAGTATTGAACAATTAAAATTAGAAGAGCCAGAAATGGTTAAACAAGGCTCGAAATTTGGAGTTAAACTAACAGCATCTGCTCCGAGTTTGCATATATTAAAAGCTAATATCCAAACAACAGTATCTCCTATTGTTGGCAGTGAGAGTATGGGTGAGGAATTAGTTTCATCTATGATGAAAAATTTTGAAAGCGATCCTTTAGAAATTTGGCAGAGCAATTTGTTTGGAAATTCTTTGCAAGATTTAGTAACTCAAGGCTTAAATGCAAAATTATTAAATATTCCCCTAGAGGCAAGAGAACGTTTAGCGGATACAGTGGAAAAAGTTGTTAATGAGGGATGCCAAGGGCTTGTTTGCATAATATTATAAGAATAGAGGGGAAACCCTCTATTTTTTTATAAAACAATAAAAAAATCCAAATTGTCACTTAAATTTCTAAAAAATATCACTTAATCTTTTGATTTATTTTAAATTTTATGTTATAATAGATGTCAATGATTTTATGATAATTCATTAAAATAAATACTAAAGTAAGGAATGAACAACGAAATGAGCGATAATAAAGATATACAGCAAAATGAGTTTATAGATATAAAAGAAGAGCTAAAAATAGAAAAACAAGAGGAAAATACTATCTCAAAAAGAAGAAAAACTAGAAGAATTATAATAGGTGGAGTATTTAGCTTTTTTGCATTTATAGGAGTAATAGCAATTTTATTAACAGGAATAGTTGCAGCGACAATTATATTTGATGATACAGAAGAAAGACAAGAGTATGCACAAAAGCTATCAACTCTTGCGATATATGATCCATTACCAGTTGAAGATGTGTCATTGATTGATGAAAAAATACTGTATCTAACTGGTATCTGGGCTGCTGTTATTAATGAAGATACAACCCAATTTGAAAAAAATGAATATGATGAAACTTTGCTTCCTGCAATTGTAGTTGATTCTTATATTGAGTCAATTTTTGGAAAAGGATTAGATTTAATATATAAAACATTTGATGATTCAGGAATAACTTATACTTTTGATGAAGAAAAGCAGGCATATATTATCCCTGTAACGAGTATTCCAACAGGGTATACTATTGAAGTAGTTGAGATAGAGCAAAGCCTATTTGCAACAGAGAAAACATTGATTGTTGCATATCTTGAGCCAGCAACATCATGGACAGATATTGAACAAACATCAATAGTAAAATATGTTGAGTATGTATTTGAAAAACAAAATGATGATTATTATCTAGTAGCTATCAGAGAAAGCAATAGAGAAGTTGAAGAGAATTTAGATGAATCACAAGCTACACCAGAGCCAATATCAGTTCCAGAATCTAATGATGCAACACCTCCTCCAGCAGCAGCTGATGTAGCTAGCGAACAAGAGGGGACTGTAGCTGATGAAGGTGAAGAAACTACTGAAGGCGAAGAAGTCACAGAAGAAACTACTGAAACTCAAGAAGAAGCAGAAGAATAGCTAGTGTAAAAAGCAGAACTTTAAAAAAGTTCTGCTTTTTTGTGAATAAAAATAAAATAATTGTAAAAATTATATAATTTTATAATAAATATTAAATTTAGTAGTAGAAATTTAAAAAAGATATGTTAAAATAAAATGTACGATAAAATTAAATAAAACAATATATAGTATATGAAAGGGATTTTTATTATGAGTAAAGAAAATTATATTACAATAAAATCAGAAAATCAAAAAAGAATAGCTTTAATTGCACACGATGGAAGAAAGAAAGATTTAGTGAAATGGGCTATTGCGAATAAAGAAAAATTATCCTGCCATTTTTTATTTGGAACAGGAACAACAGCAAGAGTGTTATCAGAAGAAACAAAACTTCCAATAACAGCTTTTCATTCAGGTCCACTAGGCGGCGATCAACAAATTGGGGCAAAAATATCAGAAGGGCTAATCGATTTTATGATATTTTTTTGGGATCCACTTTCATCACAACCTCATGATCCGGATATTAAAGCCTTATTAAGAATAGCAGCTTTATATAATATTCCAGTTGCTACAAATCAATCTACAGCTGATTTTTTATTTTCATCTGATTTAATGAACCAATCTTATGATAGAAAAATTATCGACTATGCAAAAAGAATTAAAAATCGTGTGGAAAACTTTATAGAGGAGTAATTTTTGATTGAAAATTACTCTAAATTATGATATAATTTTATGTGAATTTTACAATGTAAATTAATGAGGGGTGAAGAATATGAACACAAATTCAGTGATTAAGCAAGACAAATTATTAAAAGTAAATCAGCAGGTGTTACTAGCTGGCGGAAGTATTTACGGGCTATTATATCTTTTTTCCGCACAATTTATTTTAGGGCTAGGGATAATTGCTGTTTCAGCAGGATTAGTTTATTTTGTTAATATTGCAAAAAAGAAAATAGCGGGTGATTTTACTGTTTATTTAATTACTTTTGCTCAGTATATTATTATAACTGCTTTTGGTATAATAACATTTGAGGTTATTGGTAGTTTTACTTTGATTATTTCTGCGATTTTGATGAATAGCCTTTATTATAATAAAAAAATAGTGATAATCCAATGGATTGCAACTGATATTGTAATGCTAATTTGCTTTATATTTAAAGATGTGTTTTTCCAAGGGATATCTTCTTCAGTGATACTTAGAGGATTACTTGGCTTAAACTTTGCATTGCTATTTTTAACATTCTTATTAACTTGGGGCGTAGCGTCTTTAAATGATGCCCAAGAAAAAACAATAAAAGCTGATGAATTAGTAGATGAAGTTAATAAAAAAATGCTTGAAAATAAAGAGCAAACAGAAAAACAAAAAGAAATATTTAATAATATAAAAACAAGAAGTGATAATTTAAATTTAACTTCAAACAATATGCTAGAAGTTGCAAAAGATTTAAGCGAATCATCACAAGCACAAGAATTTGTTTTATCAGAACTAGCTAATCAAGGCCATGTTGTGATGAGTGAAATAAACACAGCTAAAGACAAAGCTCAAGAATCTAAAGAAATAGCAGTTAATAGTGCACAAAGATTAAAAGAAAACAATGATAATATGATAAAAATTGTTGATGCTATTAATGATATAGAAAAATCAAGTGAAAAAATCATCTCTATAATTAAGAACATAGAAGATATTGCTTTTCAAACAAATATCCTAGCATTAAATGCCTCAATTGAAGCGGCAAGAGCAGGCACAGCTGGTAGAGGATTTGCAGTTGTAGCTGATGAAGTTAGAAATCTAGCTGTTAAATCTTCAGCTGCTGCAAGTGATAGCGCAAGCTTAGTTAATAATTCTATAAGAAGCGTTAAATTTGGTGCAAGCCTAGTTAAAGAAACAGCAGATAATATGGGCAAAGTTATAGAGTATTCAGATGCTGCTGCAGAAAATGCACAAGTAATTGATGAATTAATGGTTGAGCAAGTTGAAAATGTTAAGAATATGCTGGATAGAATGGAAGAAATAGCAGCCGCAATTGAAAGAACATCAAGAACAGCAGAAGAAAGTAACAATTTAGCAAACGAAGTGAGCCATGAAATAGGATACATAAATTCAGCTATTAGATAATAAAGTAAATTCACTCCACTATAAAATATTAATAAAAACAATAGGTTACAGGGGGCATTATTAGATGAAATCTGCTTACAATAGAATAATTGAACTTGAAGTAGAATATGCCTATCTATCAAGGGCTCAATTTAAAAATGAATCTGTAACGAGAGATAATGTTGAGGATGTTTTAGAAAAGGGAAGTGAAGATCTTAGAAGCCTTAGCTTTAAATTAAATGAAGTATTAAATGAATATGTGTATCCATATATAAAAAATCCTGAATCTATGACCAAAGAAATAGCCGTGGAATTAGAAGCCCTTGCAGAAAATTTATCAGGCTATAAGCAAAGAATAGATACAGGTCTTGCATATGATATTAGAAATGCATTAATAAGTTTTTCAAAACATATAAATGATGAAGAAATGCTTATAAAAAATCTGTTTTTTAAAGGATTATGTTTGTTTTTTCTAAATAAGGCTTTGTTTTATGATAAGATGCTTGAATGCTATGATGAAATAATTTCTTATTCAGGCAGATACGCAAATTTTAGTAAGGAAATTAGAAATTTAATTGTTCGTGCTTTTGGAAATGCTTATGTGAGTATTCCATCAAAAGATATATACTTGTTTTTTAAAGTTGTAGATGAAGCTAAATATTTTTGGAGTAACACTGCTCAAAAAATAGATCCTGATTTTAATTGGGAAGCGTTATATTCAAATATTGATGAGAACACATGTACGATGAGTTCCACTTATTTAAGAGATATAACAGAAAAAGAAGAATTTGATGATGAAATCACTTCAAGATTTTACGATAGTGCAAAAAGAATATATCTTGCAAAAGTTGATGAATCAAAATCTGGGTATAGTTTTAGCTTGGAAAGAGCAACTTATTTTTATGAAACATCAAGGTATTATAAAGGTTTATCTAAAGAAGAAGAACTTTGTGCAGAACTTTATAAAATTTATATGAGTGGAGATATTAATAGCTATAATGCAAATAATAGCTTTATTAATTTGCAAATTCCAGCCTTATTTTTATATTATTTAGCTAGAGCATCAAGCGTTAATTTAGTTGATGATGAAAATAGTAAGCTAATAAAAAATATTGAATATAGAGTTTTTAATTATGTTAAAAATCTGCCACTCGATTTTACACAAGAACAAGTGACAACATTAATTTCAAATTTTGCAATAGGAATGTTTTCCTTGTATGATAGCTTTGAGTTTTTAAGAATTGTATTATCTCTAACTATTTTTAGACATAAACCA
>CAZVOQ010000042.1:0-319 GCA_964628475.1 uncultured Oscillospiraceae bacterium
ATTTTATTGTTTTTTCAATAGTTATTATTGGAATTATGCAAGATAAAACAAGAGTTAAACCTGTTATTAAAAGTGTAAATATGGTGCTATTATTTTGATTAAAAAAATTTAATGGTATGGGAAGATAGTTTCTTATAATTAAAAAAATAAATATAGAAAACCCCATAACATTATATACTGGTTTATTATTAAAAATCATATAACTCCTATCTAAAATATGTTTAATTATATTCTACTCTTTATATTGATAAAATACAATAAAAATTTTTAAAAAAGAAGTATTGATTTTATATTAAAATGGTGATATTATTTGTTGCAT
>CAZVOQ010000042.1:343-11313 GCA_964628475.1 uncultured Oscillospiraceae bacterium
GAAAAAAAGAATTTAAGAATTTTATTAATAATATCAGTTGCCCATGCTACTATTTATGCCGTTCCTTATTTGCAAACAGTTTACTATGATGCATTTAAAGATATGTATGGATTTAGCCATGTTGAAATGGGTAATTTAATTAGTATATTTGCAACATTTAATTGCATTGCATATTTAATAGGTGGGATTGTTGCCGATACAATTAACACTAAAAAACTATTTTTAGCAGCAGTTGTTTTAACTGGATTAAGCACACTATATAGCGCAACGCTTCCATCATACCCAGTGATGGCTCTTTTAAGTGCTGTTTGGTCGTTTACTACCACAATGGCATTCTGGTCGGCTATGATTAAATCTATAAAGCTACTAGCTAGCGAAAGAGAACAAGGAAGAATTTTTGGAATAAAAGAAACTATAGTTTGTATATTAGGATTTGTGTTTTCAATGACTGGCTTATATCTATTCACAAAAACAAATGAAGATATAAGAGTTATAATTATATTTTATTCAGTTGTGTGCTTAGTTTTAGGTGTACTTATTTTTATATATTATCCATCAACGCCACAAGATGAAGAGCTTTCTTTTAAAATATTTTTTAATAATGTTAAAGCTGTTTTAAAAATTAAAGCAGTGTGGCTCATCGGCTCGCTATTGTTTTGCTGTGTATTTTTAGCTAGTTTAATGGGGCGATTTACTCCGTTTTTTACTTCGATTGGAGGATATTCTGCTTCTTTTGTAGCTTTTTTTACAATTTTAGCTGCAAATGGATTTGCAAATGTTGGCTCATATAACGGGGGAAAAATAGCCGATAGAATAGGCTCGGCATCAAAATTTATTGCATACACTCTAGCCTTTGCCGCTGTTTTAAGTGTAATTGTCGTATTTATCCCATATACACAGGCTTTTATGCCGATTATATTAATTATTAGTGCCTTAGTTAGGATAATTAATAGTGCACTTAGAACCTGCTATTTTGCAACAATGAGTCAATTTGAAATACCAATTAATTTAATTGGTACTGCATCTGGCGTTATCAGTGTTATTGGATTTGCTCCAGAGATGTTTGCGTTTACTGCAACAGGGGTTATTTTAGATGAATTTTCAGCAGAAACTGCATATAGAATAATATTTGCAATGATGGGGATAATGTGCGTTATTGGAACGATAATTGGGCTTTATATAGATAGGTATGCAAAAAAGCAAAAGACGGCTGATTATAGCTAGATACTAAAACAAGTGGCTTAATGTCACCTGTTTCTTTTTTAATAAATATAGACAGTGAAGAGATAGTAAATATTAATATAAGCGGTAAATATGGTGCTTTTTATAAAATAAAAGCAAAGCTAGACATTCACAAAGCAAAGCTTTTATATAAACATAAAGGAATGGCTTTCGCCATTCCTTTATGTTTTTTATTCGCAAAATTTCTTTATAGGTATTTTATTATTATAATAAATTTTTATAAATAAAATAGGGCTTTGCGATTTTGCGAAGCCCTATTATTTATTTTATATTACTCAGTATAAGCTTCTGGCATAACAGCACCTTCAGTGTTGTTAATCATTGCTATATGAACTTCTTCCATTATGATTGATTGTGAGATAACAGAAGTAACATAGTTTGCGCCTAAAGCATCAACTACGCTATCATAGTAGCCTTCGCCGAATATTTTATCTGTGTAAGCTTTGATAACTTCAGCTGATAAATCATATTCGCCTGTTTCCATGATTGCTTGATAAACTAGCATTGCGATAGCTTGATTTTCAAAAGCTTCTTGATTTTCTTCAACAAAAGCTTCAACACTTTCAGAACCAGTAGCATATGTTAAATATGTTGCTAAATCCATGCCGTATTGTGCAGCAGTAGAAGTTAAGCTGTCGATATTTGAATCTTCAACGAATTGTGTTAATTCTTCTGGAATTTCGCTAACTTCAACATCGATTAAAAATTCGCCAACATAATACATTTGAGCATCATTAACGATGCTTTCTGCGATAGCATCAGTTAATTCTTGAGCAGTTTTAAATTGATCACCATACATGCTTACAACAAGTTCATCATTAAATTCTGGAACTATTTCAGTGTAGCCGTTATTTATAGTGATGTTAAAAACAGCTTCTTTTCCAGCTAAATCTGCTTGTTGGTAATCTTCTGGGAATGTTACAGTGATATCAAAGTTTTCGCCAACGTTATGACCAACGATTGCTTCTTCAAATCCAGGAATAAATTGACCTGCACCTAAAGTTAAATCAGAAGTGCCAGCGCCACCTTCAAACTCAACGCCATCAATTGAGCCAACAAAAGATATATTTACTGTATCGCCATCTTGAGCAGTAACGCTTGTATCTGTGTTTGGTTCTGATGTTGGAGCTTGAGCCATAATTGAATCGATTTGCGCTTGAATATCTTCTTCAGAAGCAGTTAGAGTATCTTCTGGTAATTGAGCTGATTTATAATCAGGAACTGTTACATAGTCAGTAGCAGTAATTCCATTAAAATATCCTTCTTCTGTGAAATATGAGTTGTAATCTATTGCTTCAGTTGTAGCCTCTGTTGTAGTTTCTTCGCCAGTTGTAGTTTCTTCACCTGCTGCTTCATCGCTTGAACAAGCTGTTAGGGAAGCAATTAATATAGATGATGTTAGCATTAAAGCTAATATTTTTTTTAGTTTCATCTTTTCCTCCATAAATATTATTATTTTTTTATACTAGTACATTGTACAGTATATGCAGTTAAATAACAAGCAATTTTTAGTCGCTGACATAGTTTTGTTTTATAGCCATCACAAATATATCATATTTTTTTAAAAATGCTCGCCATCTTCGTAGTAGCTTTCTTTTAAAAATAAAGAAAAACTAATCTGTGTTGATTCAAATCCTAAGCTTTTTAATTCATTATCAATACAAGAAGCAACAGCATCTTGAACATCTTGGCTTCTTTGAAACCAATGAACTGCGATAACTGCTTGTTTTAATTCTTCGCCCGTATGAGAGTAAAATTTTGCTGGAGCGCTATCATATAAAAACCAATCGGCAGGACAATCTACTATCGCTGATAGCTTTTCGCTTGTGTTTTTTGCTAGAGTTTTAACTTGAAAATCTTCTAAGCCCTTAATCATAATTTGTGGCATAATACTAAACCTTTCTTTAATTAAAATGTTTGTGGGAGTATTTTAAAGATAGACTCTGATTTGATATGAAGCCCATCATAAAAATCTTGAGATGTTAAATTTAATTTATATGGATTAAATGAGCCATATAAAGGGATGTTATTTTCATTTGCAAAAGAGGTTATATACTCCTCAGTTAAAAACCAGCCTTTATATCGAGTGTCTTTTTCGGCTAAAGCTGCATCATAAACTATAGGGTGATATGGCGGGATAAATATAACAACTTCGATGTTATTATCTTGTAAATGAGAAATAAATTGCTCAAATACATCAATTTTTTCTTCTGAAAGTTCATCGAAAATGGCAATATCCATAGGATGCCAAGCAAGATCTTGAGCGTTGTAATCAATAGTTTCCTGAGTTGCTTGCCTAAAAGAAGCATCATAAACAATCGAGCCATCAGGCGCTTTTATAACAACATCGCTTTTATAAATATCCTCAGGAGCAATAATTTCAGGGGCAGATTCTAAATTATCTGAATTTTTATAATAATCGATACTGCTTTGAAAATATGCAGGATCTAAAAGAGCTTGATACTTTTCATTTTCATCGCTTTTTATATATTCAGCGTTTTCAATTCCTAAAACTTCCCCGATAAATTCATAATATAACTCTTTATCACTTCTTTTATCAAAGGCATCCTCATTAGGATTTAACAGCCAAGGATCTATTGATAAAATCATAGTTGTTGGAAGTTTATCTTCTTTATAAAATATATAATAGCTAGTGAAAAAATCAAAATAATCAGCACCAACATTTGCAGCATTATAAAATGTTTTTGTTTCAGTGATATCAGAAGTTACCATCATAGAACGGCTACTGCCATTTATTATTATTTCAGGCGCATAAGGCACATTTTTTGCATAAACTTCATTTAATAATCTTCCATCAAGCTGTTCGTATTTATCAATGTAATATCCTTCTAGCATATATTCGCTAGCTAGTCTTTCAAATCCAACTCCAAAAAATAGTCCAGATGGATCTACATTATATGAAACATAAACCATAAAGACTAAAATGGGAAGAAGAAGGATTGATTTTAAAAATAATTTAATCATAGAATAATCATCCTTTCTTTAAAATTGGAAATAGATAAACTGGCTTTGCCCAAAATATCCAAAGAATAGAATTAAAAGTAGTATAGCGTAATAGAAAACCCATCTTACAATAAAATGAGAAGAATTAATCCTATTTACAAGGCTTGATTTTCCTTCAAATGCTTCAATAAATAGTAAGAATATAATACAAATAAAAATAGCAGTGCCATTATTTTGATAAAAGCCGATACTCTCAAAAACAGAGGTGTAGTAGCTAGGATTAAACCATTTGCTAAAATCAGCGAATATATTACTTAATATATAAAAGGCATCAGAAATGCTATTTGCTCTAAAGAATATCCAAGTAGTGTCAATTAAAATAAATGTTAATAATATTTTGAAAAATGAAGTGATTACATTATCTTTTGGTTTTTCTTTATTTTTATATAATATATCATCTTTAATTTTTGAAAGTATGTTTAATACGCCATTTAATAATCCCCAAAAAACAAAAGTGAATGCGGCACCATGCCATAAACCACTAACTAAGAAGGTTATAAGTAGGTTAATATAAGTGCGAACTTTTCCTTTTTTAGAGCCACCAAGAGGAATATATACATAATCCATAAACCAAGAAGATAATGAAATATGCCATCTTTTCCAAAATTCAGGGATTGATTTAGAAAAATATGGATGATTAAAGTTTCGCATTAGTTTATATCCCAAAACATTCGCAGCGCCAATAGCAATATCAGAATATCCAGAAAAATCTCCGTAAATCTGAAAAGCAAATAGCACTGTTGTTATAAATAAGCTAAGGCCTGAAAAATCAGTGGGTGAGTTATAAACTGTGTTTATAATTTGGGCTGCTGAATCGGCAATAACTAACTTTTTGAAAAATCCAAAAGCCATTAAAACTAAGCCGTCTGTAACTCTTTTATAATCAAATTTATTTGTTTTATGAAATTGTGGTAGTAAATTTGTGCTTCTTTCGATTGGTCCTGCCACTAGTTGTGGAAAAAAGCTCACGAATAAAGCATAGGTTAAAAAGTTTTTTTCTGGCTTTATTTTTTTTTGGTATACATCTATTGAATATCCAAGTGATTGGAATGTGTAAAATGAAATTCCAACTACTAATAATAAATTAGTGTTTTCTTTAAGCTGGATATTTTCAAAAACACTCGTTACACTTTCAACAAAGAAATTAAAGTATTTAAAATAAAATAATATAATTAAATTTAAAATTATATTTACACTTAAAAAAATCTTTCGCTGTTTTATATCATCAGTTTTATCTATTACTAAAGCGCAAATATAAGTGCTTATAGTTGAAAAAAGAATTAGTAAGGCATATGCTGGCTCCCAAAACATATAAAAGTAGTAGCTTGCTATTAAAAGCCATATATTTTTAAGTTTTTTTGGAACTATAAAATAAAATAGTACTACTATTGGGAAAAATATTAAAAAATCAACAGAATTAAAAAGCATTATGGAAAATGTTCCTTTCTAGGCTTAAAAATTATTCTTTAGAATCATTATTTTTATTTTCACTTTCAAGATTACGAATTCTTTTTTCTAGTAAGGCAACAGTTTGTGCTAATCTTTTGATTTTTTTTGAGAAACCTGAAATTATAGCAGAAACAGAAAGAAGAATTAATAATATAAAAATAATTTGAGTTAGAAAAATAAAGTTTACAGGATCGACAACGCCTGAAATATCACCTAGCACGTAAACAATATACGGAAAAAAAGCAAAAAACACCATAACAAGGCTAAAAACAAGCCAAATTATTGCGTATTTAACTTCTAATTTTTCTTTTTTTATTAGATATATTATCATTATAAGTAGGGTTAAAGCGCCAACTACTAATAAAACTTGAAGCATATTTTGAAGTATAAAATCTAACATATTTAACCTCTCTTTTTAGAAAATGAAATACGATGAATAACCAAAGAAAGGCATACCTTAATCATATAATACGCACTTTTAAAACTACGAATAGATGAAACACCGCCTTGGCGTTCCTCCATTTCAACAGCTACTTCATTTATAGTGAAATTATTCATTAAGCATTCCATAATTGCCTCAGGTTCTGGATAATCATCGGCATAATTATTTGCAAAAAATTCAATTAATTTTCTGTCGCATGCACGAAATCCGCTCGTTACATCACGCACTTTTTTTCCAGTTAAAATAAAAATTAATGTTGAGATTATATTTATTCCAAATCTTCTTAAAAATGAAGTTTGAAACCCTTCTTTTTTTATAAATCTTGAACCGATAGACATATTGCATAATCCATCCTTGATTGGCTGGCAAACAGTTGATAAATATTCTGCTGGGTGCTGGCCATCGCCGTCCATTTGAACAGCAATATCATAGCCATTTTCTTTTGCATATAAGTAGCCAGCTTGCACACCACCACCAATACCAAGATTAATAGGGTTATTTATATAATTTAAATTCTCTTTTTCTAAGATGGAAAGAGTTGAATCAGTAGAGGAATCATTAACTATTAAATAGTCAACGTCTTTTGCCTTTTCGCTTAATGTATTTATAAAAGATAAAATACTTTCTTCTTCGTTATAACATGGGATAATAACTAAAGTTTTCAAAAGTTTATCCTCCTTATTTATTAAAAATAAAATCAATTAATTGATTTAAAACTTTATTTCTTTTGTGGTGATTTAAATGATAATTTAGAGCATTATTAGAGAGCTGAGTTCTTTTTTCACTAGAAAGATTATATAATTTAATTATATTTTCACTTAATTGAATTTCATCATCAGCCGGTGCACTAAATCCACAGTTAGCTTTATTTATCACATTGCTACCCTCGCCGTCCATACTCGTTAAAATAGGGCGCCCAGCTGCAAGATAGCTAGTTATTTTAGCTGGAATAGTAAGGCCGATATCATCGCTTTTAGCCAAAGATGCAAATAAAGCATCGGCTAAAGTGTGATAAATGGGCATATCTTCAACTGGCTTTGAGCCTACAAAATCAAAATATTCGCTAACATTTTCAGATTTTGATAAATTTTGTATAGTATCCTTGCTCATACCATCGCCAACTATTATGCATTTAATATCAGTGATATTTTTGCTTTTTATAATTTTAATTGCACGAATTAAAACTTCTAAATTTTGTGCAGGCGAAATATTACCTGCATAAACTATTTTAAAATAATTTTTATATTTATTTGATAATTCTTCATCAAAAATTTCAGTTTCATATAAATCTTCACAGTATTGAGGAATAGTTGCAATTTTTTCGCTTTTTTTATTAGTAATTTTTTTTAAAACATCGTTTAAAGATGGGCTCATTGCAATCAATTTATCGCTTTTTTTATAATGCCAATGGCTAGTTAGTTTTAAAATATTTCTTAAAAATTTATTTTTTATAGGCAAAACGGAATATAAATTTTCAGGCCATAAGTCTAAAACATAGCTAGTTAAAGGCACTTTTTTTAATTTTGAATAAACAATAGCAGGGAATATCATATAAACAGGGCTTGTTTCATAGCAAAATACTGCATCATATTTTTTATTTAATAAAGATAAAATTTTAAATGTAGCAAAAAAAGGAAAGGAAATATAATTTAGAAAAATTCTTAAACTTGAATTTTTTTTCCTTGTGATTTCTAGGGCTCTGTAAATATTAACTCCGTGATACTCTTGTTTTCGATTTTTAAATAGTCCATAGCCATCTGGAATAATTCCATTAGGGTAATTTGGGATTCCACAAACAACATCAACTTCGATGTTGTTTTCATAAAATCCTTTTGCAATATCGCTAATCCTAAAATTTTCAGGCCAGAAATGCTGGCTAACAATTAAAATTCTTCTTTTCAAAATATATTCCTAATCTTCGATTTCTTTTCTCCACACAAATTCATTAACGATTTTGTAGTAGCTTTGAATTATTTTTACAACTTTTATTGAAACATTTGTATCAACATAATCTGGCGCTAAAACATAAGGCTCATCATTTTGTTTCATTGCATGGCTCATTTCTATAGCTTCAAGCACTTGTCTTGCAGTTGTGCCACCTATAATAACGCTGCCTTTATCTAAAACTTCAGGGCGCTCTGTTGAATTTCTTAATGATACACCAGCAAAATCTAAAATTGCGCTTTCTTCTGGAAGTGTTCCACTATCTGAAAGAACACAGTAGGCATTTTTTTGCAGTTTATTATAATCAAAAAAGCCAAAAGGAGGAAGTGCTCTAATGTTTTCATGGAAAACAAAGCCTTTTTCTTCAATTTTCTTTTTACTTCTTGGGTGCATTGAATAAACAATTGGCATATTATAAGTTTGGGCTATTTGATTTAAGGCATTCATTAATGAATAAAAGCGTTTTTCATTATCTAAATTTTCTTCTCTATGAAGCGAAACTATAAAATATTTGCCTTTATCTAAATCTAAAGTTTTTAAAACTTTAGAAGCATTGATTTCTTTTTCAAATCTTGTTAAAACTTCTTGCATAGGACTGCCTGTAACAAAAATTCTTTCTTTTGCAATCCCCTCGCTTATTAAATATCTTCTTGAGTGCTCTGTGTATGGCAAATTAACATCAGAAGTGTGATCAACTATTCTTCTGTTAATTTCTTCTGGTAGATTTTGATCAAAACATCTATTTCCAGCTTCCATATGAAATACTGGGATTTTTAATCTCTTTGCAGAAATTGCAGCAAGACAGCTGTTTGTGTCGCCTAAAACTAATAGAGCATCTGGCTTTTCTTTTGCCAAAACCTCATAAGATTTTGCTAAAATATTACCCATGCTTTCGCCTAAATGATTGCCAACACAGCTTAAAAAATGATCGGGCTGACGTAGCTGTAATTCTTCAAAGAATATTTCATTTAATGTGTAATCGTAGTTTTGGCCAGTGTGCACTAAAATATGATTAAAGTATTTATCACACGCTTTTATAACTTCGCACAGCCTTATAATTTCAGGACGAGTGCCAACAATTGTCATAACTTTTAATTTATTCATAAATAAGGTTATCCATTCTTAATTTTTTATATTTTTTAATTTAAACTTCTAAATAGTATGTGTCTGGCTTTTCAGGATTTAAAATTTCACTCGACCAAAATAGGCAAATCATATCATCATCGCCAACATTAGTTATTAAATGAGTGTAGCCAACTGGGATATCAACAACTGTTGGAACATCGCTACTAACAGGATAAGAAATAATTTCATCCGTTAAAACATTTCTAAAGCGAATATCAGCACTTCCTTTAATAACAAAGAATTTTTCAACCTTTGTGTTGTGCCAATGATTTCCCCTAGTTATACCAGGCTTTGTTGTGCTAATAAAAATTTGCCCTAGCTGTTCTGATTTTATAAATTCGCTTAGCCAGCCACGATTATCAGAATGCTTAATTAACTTATAGCTAAATCCGTCTTTTGGAAGAAAACTTAAAAAAGTTCCGTATAATCTTCTCATTAATAAGCTATCCAAGCTTGGCATTATTAAATTTTTACGGCTTTCATTAAATTTTACTATTGTTTTGTGTAAATTTCCAAGCGTTATATTATGAAGAGTGTCGATTTCACAAAATCCTTTTTGGAAATTGTTTTCATTTTCTAATATCGAAATAAATTTTTCAATAATATCATCGATATAGCAAAGAGTTAGCTGATAATTTTCATCAGAAATACTAACTTCTAAATCGTTTACAACATTGTGCATAAAAGTTGCCACAACTGTGTTGTAATTTGGCTTAGACCATTTCCCAAAAACTCCATATAATCTAAAAATTATAGCCTTATTATTTTCATTTTCTAAAAATAAATCTTCGCCTAACTTTTTACTTTTCCCATAATCGTTTTCAAGTTCTGCTTGAATAGATGATGAAATAATTATAGATGATTTATTATTATGCTTTTTTAAAGTGTCGATTAGAATTTTTGAAAAATCTGTATTACCCTCATAAAATTCACTTGCATCTTTTGGCCTGTTTATTCCAGCTAAATGAAAAACAAACTCTGCGTCTTTGCAAAATTCATTTAATTCTTCATTTGAAGAATTTCTATCGTAAAGATATAAATTAGTGTATCCATTTTGAATTAAATTTGCAGTTAGATTTTTTCCGATAAAGCCGTTTGAGCCAGTTATCAGTATCTTTTTATTTTTCAAAATTTTCAAGCTCCTCTTTTATATAATCAGTAGTTTTCATTTTATCAATAGTTTCTTTGATTGTTAATCTTTTTGTGTTATGGCTTGTGTATGATTCTAATGTTTCTTTTGTCTCATTGCCTTTTATAAAGTATTTATCATAGTTTAAATCTCTATTATCAGCTGGCACTCTGTAGTATCCGCCTAAATCGATAGCTTTCATCGCTTCTTCTTCAGTTAATAAAGTTTCGTATAATTTTTCGCCATGTCTTGGGCCTATGATTTTAGTTTCAGTTTTGCCAAATAATTCTTGAGTAGCATCTGCTAAATCTTTTATAGTGCAAGCAGGCGCTTTTTGAACAAATAAATCGCCAGCCTTACCGTTTGTGAAAGCGAATGTTACTAAGTCAACAGCCTCATCTAAATTCATTAAAAATCTAGTCATATCAGGGTTTGTAACTGTTAGTGGTTTACCCATTCTTATTTGTTCGCGGAATAATGGAATAACACTGCCACGTGAACACATAACATTGCCATATCTTGTGCAGCAAATCATTGTTTTGCTCTCGTCTACTGTTCTAGCTTTTGCAACTATAACTTTTTCCATCATAGCCTTTGATATGCCCATTGCATTTA
>CAZVOQ010000043.1:0-11194 GCA_964628475.1 uncultured Oscillospiraceae bacterium
CAGCTTTAAAAACATATTCTTGTCCGAATAATTCTTCTGTATATTTATGAGCAAATGCCTGATATTCGCCTGAAAAATTTAAATCTATATCTGGCTCTTTATCTCCATTAAAGCCTAAGAACGTTTCAAAAGGAATATCATTTCCATCGCCTATTAATTTACTAGAACAAACTGGACATATTTTATCTGGTAAATCAAATCCTGATGTTATATCCGATGGGATATCAAAATCACTATATTTACATTCTCTGCAAACATAATGTGCTGGAAGAGGATTAACTTCTGAAATACTTGCAAAAAAAGCAAGTGCAGATGAGCCAACAGAGCCTCTTGAGCCAACTAAGTATCCATTTTCTTCACTATTTTGAACTAACTTTTTTGCTATAACATATAAAACGGCATAACCATGCTTTATAACGCTAGTTAATTCTCTTTCAATTCTATCAACGATTAACTCTGGTGGATTTTCGCCGTAAATCGAATGGAGTTTATCATATGTTGATGTTCTTAATTCTTCTTCTGCACCTTCTAATTTAGGTGGGAAAGTGCCTTTTGGAATTGCACGAATTCCAGGCTCTACCATATCTGCAATTAAATTAGTGTTAGTAATAACCACTTCTTCTGCTTTTTCTTTTCCAAGATAGGTAAATTCTTTTAGCATTTCATCAGTTGTTCTAAAATATAAAGGTGCTTGATTATCCGCATCTTTAAATCCTTTTCCTGCCATTAAAATGGCTCTATAAATTGAATCTTGCATAGTTAAAAAATGAACATCCCCTGTTGCTAAAACTGGGATATTTAATTCTTCTCCTAATTCAACTATAGTTCTATTATATTCTTTTAGAGTATCGATAGATTCGGCTTTACCATCTCTAATCATATACTCATTATTGCCTAGTGGTTGAATTTCTAAAAAATCGTAGAATGAGGCAATATCAAGAAGTTCATCTTTCGATTTACCATCAACAATAGCACGAAATAATTCTCCAGCTTCGCAAGCAGAGCCTAGTATAAGTCCATCTCTGTGCTTTATTATTTCACTTTTTGGCATTCTTGGAGTACCTAAAAAATAATTTAAATGCCCGTATGAAATTAATTTATATAAATTTTTAACTCCTGCTTGAGTTTTTGCAAGCAGAATAATATGATTGCTTCTTCTTGGCAAAGTTTCAGTGCTACTTAAAGAATGATTAATATCTTCGATATTAAAAATTCCTTTTTCGTGTAATTCTTCTATTAACTTTAATAAAATTTCTGATAAAATTTTAGCATCATCAGTTGCTCTATGATGATTAAATCCACCTAATTTATAGTAATCAGCTACATTATTTAATTTATGGCTTTTAATTTTTGTTAAAAGATTTCTAGCTAGTGGTAGAGTGTCCATAGCGCTATAACTAAATTTTTCATTAACTCTTTCGCCCACAACTTTAATAAAATTAATATCAAAACTAAACGCATTATGTGCAACTAAAATTCTATTATCTATAAATTTTTTAAAGTTTGCTATAGCTTCTTTTTGACTTGGAGCGCCTACAAGCATATCATCAGTTATTCCAGTCAGCTCAACAATTTTTGCTGGAATTGGCTTTTGTGGATCAACAAAAGAATGAAATTCATCAACTATTTCTCCATTTTTTAAAACAACTGCACCTATCTCTGTTATTTCTTCTAATTTAGGATTTAGCCCTGTTGTTTCTATATCAAAAACAACGTATTCTATATCTTTAAGTGCCCCTGTTTTATCGCCCTTATAAACATTTACAATATTATCAACTAAATAGCCCTCACATCCATAGATAACTTTAAAATCAGGATCACTTTTTTGAATTTTATCTGTTTCAATCATAGCTTGCGGAAACCCTTGAACAACACCATGATCTGTAATCGCAACTGCCCTATGCCCTAGATCATATGCGTATTTAACAGCTTCATCAGCGCCTATTAAAGCATCCATTGCCGATAATTTAGTGTGCAGATGTAGTTCAACTCTTTTATTTACAGCAGTGTCTTTTTTTGGCTCTAAATCAAAAGATAATATATCATAAGGCATTATAATATAATCTCTTTCATATTTATCCATCTGAACACTACCACGTATTGCAACGTGCATTCCTGGCTTAATGTTTTCCCACTTTTCTAAATTTTTATCGTTTGGATCAAACATTAACTTTGCATTAATTGAGCTAGTTCCATCACTTAAAGAATAGATATAAATTTTTCTCATATTACCTTGCAAGTTGCAAGCAAAAATTTTACCCCAAATAATAACTTTGCCCGTTTCTTCTAAAGCCATTTTAATATTAATTGGTTTTTTCGTATCAAAATACTTGCCCATTAAAACTTTAGTGGAGCCTGATTTTATATTTAAGCTTGGAATTTCAGCATCTTTTACTTTGGGTTTATTATCAATTTGAAAACTTGGGATTGGAACTGGCATTTTAAAACTAGGTTCATTTTTCGGTTCATACCCTTCGATTTCAAATAAACTTATAGTTATTGTCTCATCAGTTAAATCAGAAATAAACTCACTTAAATTATTCACGAATTTATTTTCTTTTAAAAATTTATAACCCATCCCAACATGGATATCTATATTTTTATCATAAACATCGATTTGAGCATCACTAAAAAATTGAGTTGGAACAAACGAAACTGAATCGCAATATAAATTTAATAAACTATCAAAATCTTGTTTTGTAAAAGAAGTGAAATCAAATTTATTAATTATTTCTATAGAAAAATCTATATATTTATCTGTTAAAAATTTTGTAAAATGGCATAAAGCCCCATAACTAATCAGCTTTTTTGATTTAATCACTGCTGATAGTTTGGAGCTTTTTCTATGCACATCAATTTTTTCTAAAATTGCGCCCATAAATTCATGGACATGGGCATTTCCATTATTATATTCTTCAAAAATTGTAAAAATTAAATTAGTCACTTTTTTCCTCTAAATAGTCTTTAATATCTTGAATAAATTCTTCAATATAATCACCTTGCAAAGTTTTTATTCTTTCGCCTTTTTTAAACATAACTGCATTATCAACTCCACAGGCAATACCTATATCAGCTTCTTTTGCTTCTCCTGGCCCATTAACTGCACAGCCCATTACAGCTATTTTTATATTCTTTTTTATTCCTTTTAAACTCTCTTCAACTCTTTGCGCTAAATGAGCTATATCTTGATTTGTTCTTCCACACGTTGGGCATGATATAATCTCAGGCCCATTAATTTTAATTCCACTCGCTCTTAAAATATCAAATCCTGCTGATATCTCTTTATAAGGCTCATCTGTTAGGCTAACTCTTATAGTATCGCCAATTCCATTTCTTATTAATGAGCCAATACCAATAGCCGATTTAATCAAGCCCATTCTATATGTTCCAGCTTCTGTTACACCTAGATGCAATGGATAATCACACATAGAAGATAAAAGAGTGTACGCTTTAATCATTGTATCAACATTCGATGATTTAATTGAAACAACTATGTTATAAAACTCAAATTTCTCTAATAAATTAATATGATACATTGCGCTCTCGCATAAAGCTTCTGGAGTTGGTGAGCCATGTTTTTTTAATATTTCTTTTTCAAGACTTCCAGCATTTACTCCTATTCTAATAGGAATATTTATTTCTTTACAAGCCTCAACCACAGCTTTAACTTTTTCATCATTGCCTATATTTCCCGGGTTAATCCTAACCTTATCAACGCCAGCTTCAATGCAAGCTAATGCAATTCTATAATCAAAATGAATATCTGCTACAACTGGTATATTTATATTTTCTTTTAATGCAGTTATAAGCTGAACATCTTTCATTGACGGCACACTTACTCTAACAATTTGACACCCTTCTTTTTCTAATGTTTTTGCTTGAACAACATTTCCTAAAACATCATCTGATTTAACATTTAGCATGCTTTGAACTAAAATAGGGTTTTCGCTACCTATTTTAACATTACCTATTCTTATTTCTTTTTTTAATACTCTCATATAAATAATTTCCTTTCGCTAATAATATTAAATCATGGTGATTTTAATTATCCAAAAAGCCTTGAAATATCACTATATGTCACAAGTAACATAAACGACATTAACAATATAAATCCAGCAGCATTAACAAATATTTCGTATTTTTGTGGGACTGGTTTACCTCTTACAAACTCAATAAATAAAAACACTAATCTTCCGCCATCTAAAGCTGGAAATGGAATTAAATTAAATACACCTAAATTAATCGTTATCATAGCAAGCAACATCGCTACACTATACCATCCGTAGCTCACTGCATCACTAATAGTTGAAACTATTCCAACGGGACCTGAAATTTGATTTACTTCTACATTTCCTGTTATTAAATCAATAAAGCTTAAAAACACCATTCTAGTTATGCTTATTGTCCAATTTAAAGATTCTTCTGCTACTGTAAAAATTGTTTTTTCAACTGGCAACACTGTAAAATCTAACACCATTTGCATAATACCATCATCATCAGTGTATGTGTCAAATTGAATATCTATATCTTCCCTTTGCCCATCTCTTAAAACAGTGAAAACTGCTTGCCCATTTTGTGTTCTTACAAATTCATAAAATATATCATTTGCTACATAGCATTTCCTACCATTAATTGCAACTATTTCATCGCCAACCATTAAGCCAGATGCCTCGGTTGCAGAATTTTCATAAAAACTAGATATAGTTTTACTAGTTATATAATCTTCACTATTAACTAAAACTGTTAAAACTATAAACCCTAGCACTAAATTCATAATAGCACCAGCTGATAAAACTAGCATTCTATTTAATATTGGTGCTTTATTAAATGAGCCTTCATTATCACTTTCTTCATCTTCGCCTTCCATTGAAACAAATCCTCCAATTGGAAATAAGCGAATAGAATAAGCTGTTCCATTTTTTTCAAAAGAAAACAACTTTGGACCCATACCTATACTAAATTCATTTACTGTAATACCACTTTTTTTAGCAACTATAAAGTGTCCAAGTTCATGAACAAATACAACTACTCCAAAAATAAATAACGCAACTATAATTCCGAAAATCCCCATCGACTATTTTTCCTTTCACGATAAATCTTTGATTTATCTCTATCAAATCTGCATATCAACAAATTCTCTAGCTTTTTTATCTATCTCAAACACTTCTTCTAATGTATATTCTTCACTTAAATTAAAATTCTCAATACTTTTATAAACTATTTTTCCAATATCAGCAAATTGTATTTTGTCAGCTAAAAATAATTCAACCGCTCTTTCATTTGCACCATTTACTAAACAAGGATATAATCCACCTTTATTTATAGCTTCTATTGCTGCTTTTAAGCATAAAAAAGTGTCCGTATCTGGTTTATCAAAAGTTAAGCTACCCATATTAAAAAAATCCAGCGGTTTTGCATTGCTTTCATATCTATTAGGGTATGTTATTGCATATTGTATTGGTATTTGCATATCGGGAGTTCCCATTTGAGCAATAATACTATTATCTGAAAATTCAACAGCTGAGTGAATAATGCTTTGCCTATGAACAACTATTTCAATATCTTTTTGTTTAATATCAAAAAGCCAAACCGCTTCAATTAATTCTAAGCCTTTATTCATTAGTGTTGCAGAATCAATTGTTATCTTGCTACCCATTTCCCAGTTAGGATGCTTTAAAGCTTGTTGCTTTGTTACATCTAACAGCATTTCGTTTGTGTAGCCAAAGAAAGGTCCTCCTGAGGCTGTTAAAATTATTCTTTTTAAGCTTTTAGCGGAGTTTTCATCTTGCATGCATTGAAATATAGCTGAATGTTCACTGTCGACAGGCAGTAATTTCACTTTATTTTTGCGAGCAGCATCCATAACTAGTTTACCGCCAGTTACAAGGCTTTCTTTATTAGCAAGTGCCACATCTTTTTTGCTATTTAATGCCGCTAAAGTAGCACGAAGCCCAGCTATACCAACCACAGCATTTAAAACTACTGCATCCACGTCAAGCTTTGCTAATTCTTCAAGACCAGATTTACCCACAAAAACTTCTAATCCACAATTATTATTTTGTGCTAAAAATTCATTCGCAGACGCTTCATCAGTTATGCAAACAAATTTAGGTGAAAATTCTTTGATTTGCTCTTTTAAAAGTTTTATATTTTTATTAACTGACAGCGCCACAACATTTATATTATGTTTTTTACAAACTTCTAAGCTTTGAGTTCCTATTGAACCCGTACTACCTAGTATAATAATATTTTTATACATTAAATATTCCCCCAGCTGAAACTATTACAACTGATATTACACAAACTACAAAAGGAGCCACTAGTAAAACACTATCAAATCTATCTAAAACTCCCCCATGCCCTGGCATAATATTTCCATAATCTTTTATTCCAACTTGCCTTTTTATTGCTGATGCAAATAAATCACCAATTATACCAACGCAAGAGCCGATTATTGCGATTATTGTTATTATAATAATTAATTGTGTTGATATTTCGTATATTTCACTTGAATTTTCAACTATTGGCTTTACAAATTTATAAATATATAAGAACAAATTTGAAAATAAAGCAGAACCAATTAATCCGCCAACAGCACCTTCTTTAGTCTTTTTCGGGCTTAGTTTTGGCGCAAGTTTGTTTTTTCCAAACAAATAGCCTGCAAAATATGCCATTGTATCTCCACCCCAAGAAATAGCTGCAATAAATGTGAATATAAATGCTGCATCATATCCAAATTCAGTTGAAGGTAAAATTATTTTTAAATTTAACACTGAAAAAAATCCAAATAAAACAAATAATCCAAACGCTAAATTAGTTGAAACAATATTAAAGCTAACCTTTTCAAATTGAAAAACTATTATAAATGCATAAGCTAATACAAATAAAACAAATGCTATATAAACTGGTATATTTAAATACTGATTCATTAAAATTACAACACCAAATACACCAAGTATAACGCTAACAAAAATTGAATTTTCTTTTTTAAAAGCTCCTGATATTTCATAAATAGCAATTAGGTAAACTACCGCAGCTAAGATATTAAATATAATACTATTAAATTGAGAAATCGCTAATAATGCTATTATTATTCCTATTATTCCCGAAACTGATCGTTCTTTCATTTTCTTCTCCATCTTTAATAATTTAATTTTCTAAATCTATTAAACTCCACCAAATCTTCTATTTCTAGTATTAAATTCTTCAATTGCTTTATCTAAATCTTTTCTTGTAAAATCCGGCCAGAGTACATCCATATAAATAAATTCTGAATAAGCGCTTTGCCACAAAAGAAAATTCGATATTCTTTTTTCTCCACTAGGACGCAGAATAAAATCAGGATCATGTTGATTTTTTGTATATAAAAAATTTGAAAACAATTCTTCTGTTATATCATTAATATCTAAGTTGTTTTCTTTAACTTCTTTAGCAATTAATTTACTTGCATTTAATATTTCATTTCTTGCACCATAATTCAATGCTATATTCAAAATCATACCATCTCTAGTTTTTGTTTTTTCTTCTATTTCATGCATTAAATCTTGTAAATCCTTATTAAAAGCAGATTTATCACCTAAAAAAATAACTCTATTGTTTTCTTTTTCATAATCAAAAGCTGAAATTAAATACTCTTTTAATAAGCTCATTATTCCTGAAACTTCCTCTAAAGGCCTTTTCCAGTTTTCTGTTGAAAAAGCATAAAATGTTACAGATTTTAAGCCTAATTCATTACAATACCTTGTAATGTCTTGAAACACTTCTGCACCTTTTTTATGCCCCATATTTCTAGGAAGTAAGCGCTTTTTAGCCCATCTTCCATTGCCGTCCATTATTATTCCTATATGCTTTGGTATGTTTTGCATTAGTCTTACCTCTTAAAAAAATTAAAGGGCAAATTGCCCTTTAATTATAAATTTCTGTTTTATAGGGACTTATTATAGTTCCATAACTTCTTTTGTTTTAGCCGCTGCTATTGAATCGATTTCTTTAATCATTTTATCAGTGATTTTTTGCACTTGCTCTTCTAATGATTTTAAATCATCTTCTGTAATTTCGCTTGCTTTTTTAGCTGCTTTAAATTTATCTATCGCATCACGTCTAACATTTCTAACAGCAACTTTTGATTCTTCAGCCATTTTTGAAACATCTTTTGTTAATGATTTTCTTCTTTCTTCTGTTGGAGGTGGAAAGTTTAGTCTGATTGCTTGACCATCATCAACAGGATTAATGCCTATATCAGATGTTTGAATAGCTTTAACAATTGGGCTAATTAAAGTTTTATCCCAAGGTGAGATTAATAAAGTTCTAGCTTCTGAAACTGAAACAGATGCAACTTGATTAATAGCTGTTGGAGTTCCATAATAATCAACTGTAACTTTATCTAATATTGCTGGATTTGCTCTGCCAGCTCTAATTGAGGTATATTCTTGTTCTAAATGCTTTACAGCGCTTTTCATTCTTTCTTCATATGTTTTTGTCATAATAAGTTTCCCTTTCTAGTTTTTAATTTATATAATAGTTATTCTTTAACTAAAGTTCCGATTTTTTCGCCTTTTAAAGCTCTGCTAATATTATCATCTTTTAAATCAAACACTAATATTGGCAGATTATTATCTCTACACATAGTAGCAGCTGTCATATCCATAACATTTAATTGATCATTTAAAACTCTTGTAAATGATAATTCATCATATTTCACTGCATCTGTATGAATTTTTGGATCTTTATCATAAACACCATCAACCATAGTTGCTTTAAAAATAATTTCTGCATTAATTTCTGCTGCTCTTAAAGCTGCTGCTGTATCAGTTGAGAAGTATGGATTACCTGTGCCACAAGCAAAAATAACTACTCTTCCTTTTTCAAGATGTCTTGTTGCTTTATTTCTAATATATGGCTCTGCCACTTGGTTCATAAGTAAAGCTGTTTGAACACGAACCTCAACTCCTAATTGCTCTAATGCATCTGCAACTGATAATGCATTCATAACTGTTGCAAGCATTCCAATTTGATCAGCTCTAGTTCTTTCCATTTGCCCACTGCTTCTACCTCTCCAGAAGTTTCCACCACCAACAACGATTGATATTTCAGCTCCTAATTCGTGTGCTGCTTTTATGCTCTCACAAATTTCTAAAACTGTAGGATAATCTAGTCCGAATCCTTTATTTCCAGCTAAAGCTTCCCCGCTTAGCTTAATTAGTACTCTATTATATTTTATAGACACTTTTCCTTACCTCACTTATATTTTATTCTCTATATATTTTACTATAAATTAAAGCCAATGTAAAGCATAATACATATATTTTCATCAAAATATATGTATTGACATTGTATTATTTTAATGATACAATCAAAATATAATATTTATATAAATTAATAAAGGAGTTATTGTATGAAAATTTTAAAGAAAAACATAGTAATTTGTCTACTTTTATCATCTTGTCTGTTATTTTCTGCGTGTTCAAAAGATGAAGAAATAACTGAATCTAATGACACTCAAATTGCATCTGAAGAAACAATTGATAAAGATAGCATTTTAACTGGCGAACAAGCGTTAGAGGAATTAAAAGAAGTTGTATCGCATATCGAAAACATAAATGAATACGATTATTTAGACATGGATTTAGTTGTTAATACTCTTACTGAAGATAATCCAATCGAAGTTGAAATTAACATTCAATCTAATACCGTAAATAAAGAAGATCCAATATTTAAAATTAATTTAAATTTGCCTTTAATTGGTGATGTTGATGTTTATTACAAAGACGGATACGCTTACGCAGAGGTATTTGGAATAAAATCAAAAGAAGCCGCTGATATGAACAGCATTTATTCAAGCTATAACACAGTAACATCTTTTGATAAATTAGATGAAATTAAAGATTTAACAGTTAGTTTTGATGCAGATGGGAACAAAACATTTGAATATAATTACGTTTCACACACCAATATTGATTTAAATTCAATCACAAATGGTTTATCTGATTTTAATATTAGTGATGATGATATTCTTTATACAGTGATTAAAACAGATAAAGATAATAATATTTTAAATATGCATATGTATTCTACTGCAAAAAACAGTGATGAAAAAACCCTAACTATTGATATCATTTTTAATTCTTTGAATACACCTTTTGAAATAGACCTACCAGATTTTAGTAATTATAACTAATTTTAATTGAAAAGTTTTGCTTTTTTGTAATATCAAACAAGCAAGACTTTTTTTATTGCATTGAATTATTCTAAGTGATATACTATTAATATTATTAAATATATGGAGGAAACAAGAATGATACTAATTAAAAACGCAAACCTTTACAGTATGGCAGAAATCAATAATGAAATCTGCGATATATTAGTTGAAGGAACTAAAATCGCAAAAGTTGGAAAACTAAACGAAGCAGATTATCCAAATGCAAGAGTTATAGACGCTCAAAGCAAAATGGTTACTCCTGGTTTAGTTGAAGCACACTGTCATGTTGGTATATCTCAACAGGCAGGTTTAAATTTTGGCAATGATACTAATGAATTAACGGATCCTATCGTTCCTGAAATGAGGGGGTACGATGCTGTTAAGCCTCAAGATGAAGCTTTTCCTTTAGCTTTAGATGCAGGAATTACAACAGTTGCAACAGGGCCTGGTTCAGGCGAAATTTTCGCTGGTACATTTTGCGTATTAAAAACATACGGCAAAACTATTGAAGATATGTGTATTGTTGAAGATTCATTTATGAAAATCGCTTTAGGTGAAAATCCAAAAAGAGTTTTTGGCACAAAAGGAAAAATGCCCGCTACTAGAATGGCTATTGCAGCTATGCTAAGAGAAAATCTAACTAAAGCTAAAAAATATGATGAAAAAATGAAAAAATATCAAGCAGATGTTGAAGCTGGAAAAGAAAACCCAACAGAGCCTGAATACAACGCAAAACTTGCAGCACTTGCAAAAGTGTTTAACGGTTTGCCAGTAAAAATGCATGCACATCAACAAAATGATATCGTTACTGCTATTCAAATTATGAAAGAATTTGGATTAAAAGGAACTATTGAACATGCATCAGAATCACATTTAATAACTGATTACATAAAAGATAACGATATTAAAGTTATTATAGGACCAACATTAGTTGGCAAAGTTAAACTTGAAGTGTTTAACAAAACATTTGAAACAGCTAAAATTTTAGAAGAAAAC
>CAZVOQ010000044.1:0-11157 GCA_964628475.1 uncultured Oscillospiraceae bacterium
TCATTTGAGAAAAATACATGATGAAAATTAACCCAAAACCAGCTAAAGTTTAAAGCGAAAACTAAGCCTAATATTATTAAAGTTATAACGGTTAAAGCTAAGGAAAATTTATAACTTTTAAAAAGGTTTTTGCAAAAATTAACGCCCTCTTTTTTAAAAAGATAAAAATATCCTAAAATTATAAAAACGAATAATACAAAAGACAACTTTAAAAAGTTTTGATATAAAATTTGCACATCCACCATATGCATAGTTTCTCTTTCATCAAAAACATTAACAGTTTTTGAAAACTCAACAACTTCTAATTCTAAAGTTTTATCGCCTGTAAAATCATTTAAGTAATCAATTAAAACTCGAGTTGTTTTTTCTAAATCTTCTAAAGACATTCCCGTCATAGCAGTAGTATTATTTTCTTCATACTGATTAATATAAAAATTAATATCATTGCTAGAATGAAATATTGAAATTAATATAAATAAAAGCGATAGAAAAACACCGAGCGTAGTGTATAAAAATTTATTCATTATAAGCTTTTAAATTCCTCATTTGCAGATTTTAATAATTCAATGATTTTTAAATCCTGAGGGCAATCCCCTTCGCATTTTTGACATTCAATACAGGCATCGGCTTGATATTCTAAAGCTGAAAGTTTATTTTTAGTTTGAAGCTTGTTATCAAGCAATTTATAATCATTATAAATTGTGAAAAATTCAGGAATATTAATATTCATAGGACATGGCAGGCAGTATTCGCATTTTGTGCAAGGGATTGAAACAAAGCTATTAATTTCATTCATAACATCTAAAATTAATTTTTCTCTTTTTTCATCATTTGGGATTGGATTTCTAGCAGTGGTTATATTTTCTTCTATCTGCTGAAAATTGCTCATTCCACTTAAAGTCATAAACACGCCTTTTAAATCAAAACAATATGATAAGGCAAGAGCTGCTGAAGAATATTCATCATTATAAGCTTTTTTAATTAAATCTAATCCATTAGGAACATTTTTTGCTAAAAAGCCACCGCGAACAGGCTCCATTACTATAATTGGAACATTATATTTATTAGCTGTATCTATTAATATTTGAGAGTCCCCTTTTAAAATATCATAATAATTTAATTGAAGCTGAACGAAGTCCCAGTTTGTGTAGGAGATGATTTCTTCTAAATCAAGTGAAGGAGCATGAAAAGAAAATCCTAGATTTTTAATTTTGCCATTTGCTTTTTGCTCTTGTAAATATTTTATAACACCAGCTTGTATGCTAAGATTAAATCTTTCTAAATTTAAAGCATGAACTAGATAATAATCAAAATATTCAGTTTTACATTTAACAAGTTGATTTTCAAAAATTGCAATGGCATCTTCTAATTTTTCAATTTTCCACATTGGCATTTTCGTGGCTAGATTGTAAATTTCTCTATCGTATTTTGATAAAACTGTGCCAGCGAAATTTTCGCTTTCTCCGCCATGGTAAGGATCGGCAGTGTCAAAATAATTTACGCCATTTTTAATAGCATAGTCAACCATTTCACAAGCTCTAACATAGTCGATTTTTCCATCTTCTAATAATGGTAGGCGCATAAGACCAAAGCCTAGTGGTGATGTGATTTTTTTCATAATTTTTTCCCTTTCTATTCATATAATGATATTTTTAATTATACCAAAAAATGAAAAACATTAAAAGTAAAATTTTATATATCAAAAAAGTATGCAAAAAAGTATGAAAGTTTTTGTATTTATTTGATTTTTAAGATAAAAAAATGTATAATAATAAGATAATATATAGATAAATCGTATTTTAGGAAGGTATTTACAAAATGAAAGTAGCACCATCAATATTATCAGCGGATTTTGCTAATCTTCAAAGAGATTGCCAATTAGTTATAAATAAAGGGGCAGATGCCCTACATATAGATGTTATGGACGGAGTTTTCGTTCCAAATATTTCAATAGGAATTCCAGTGGTGAAGTCTTTAAGAAAGGTGAGCGAAGCTTTTTTTGATGTGCATTTAATGATGATAAAGCCTCATTTATACATAGAGCAATTTGCAAAAGCAGGCGCTGATTTAATTTCATTTCACATAGAATCTGAAAGCGATACACAAAAAACAATCGATTTGATTAAAGAAAATAATAAAAAAGTAGGGCTTGTTATAAAGCCAAAAACAGATATACAAGAAGTGTATAAATATTTAAAAGATATAGATTTAGTTTTAATTATGTCAGTGGAGCCTGGATTTGGAGGACAAAGCTTTATGTATGAAGCAGTTGATAAAATTAAGGCTTTAAAGCAAAAAAAAGATGAATTAAATTTAACTGATTTAATTATAGAAGTAGATGGTGGTATAAACAAAGAAACAGGGGCGATTTGCAAAGAAGCTGGAGCTGATATGCTAGTTGCTGGAAATTATGTCTTTATGAGTGATGATATTCAAAAAGCCATAGAATCATTAAAATAATTATAGAAAAAGAGATTAAATATACATGAGTACAACAATTACAAAAGAAAATATACAGCACAAGCATTATGATGCGATGGTTATAGCAACTCTGCCTTTAATAATAGCGTCAACTTTTTTGTTTGGCACGAGAGTTTTGCTTTTAGCAATCATCGCAGTTGTCACAGCAAGAGCGATAGATGTTTTAGCCTCTATGATGTTTAACACCGAGCTTGATACATCAGATAAAAGTAGTATCGTGGCAGCGTTAGTGTTTGTGTTAATGCTCCCTGTTAGTATTCCAATATATATCGTGGTGGTAACTATTGGTGTTACTATATTTATAGGAAAACACGCCTTTGGTGGGCATGGCTCTTACCCTTTTAGCCTGCCAGCCTTAGCTATCTGCCTTGCAGCGGTAAACTGGCCAAATGAAGTATTTAAAGTAGTTGAGCCTTTTTCGTCAGTTGAGTTTTTCTCAGGAGAAGCAGTAGATTTTTTAACACATACAACTGTTATAAAACAAGGTGGACTACCAAATGTTACACTAATTGATTTACTTCTTGGCAATTATGCCTCTGCAATGGGAACATCATTTGTTTTAGTTATAGTTGCTATTGGTATTTATTTAGTTGTCACTAAAAGAATTTCATTTATAATCCCAGCGACTTATTTAATAACTTACTCGCTTATGTCTTTATTATCACCTAGGATATTTGGAATATCACTTTTAGATAATTTAACATTAGAGGTGTTAACAGGTGGCTGTATATTCTATGCATTCTTTGTTATTAGCGAAACAGCATTAACTCCAAAAGGCAAATTAGCACAAGGCGTTTATGGATTTTTAGCAGGTGCATTAGGGGTGCTATTCACTCAGTTTGGAGCTTATGAAATAGGGGTTTGCTTTGCAATATTAATATTAAATGCTATGCAAAGAGCTATTGAAGAAGGCTCAGCATTAGCTTTAGTGTATATTGGCGATTACAAGAAAAAATCAAAGCAACCAAAAGAAGTTAAAGAAAAACCAGCACCAAAACCAATACAAAAACCAGAGCCTAAAGTTAAAGAAATTGTAGAAAAAGAAAAAGAGGACAAATCATTCCCACTTGATTTAATTAAAAAAGCTGAGGATGATATAGACGAAGTTATATTCTCGACTCAAACATTTAGTATGCAAGAATTATTAGATGAAACTAGAAAATCTAAATCAAAAACTCAAAAAGAGAAAATAAATGCAGATGGCGATAAAGAGGGAAATAAAAAACCATCTGATATTGATAAAAAGCCACAGAATAAAAAGCCAAGAAGGAAAAAACCTGAAAATAAAACGGCTGCTCCAAAAAAATCTTCTGCAAGAAAACCAAAAGAAGAAACGCAAAAAGAAACTAAACCAAAAACTGCAAGAAAACCAAAAGAAGAAACGCAAAAAGAAACTAAACCAAGAACTGCAAGAAAACCAAAAGAAGAAAATATAAAAGATACTATTCAAGAAAAAGGAGAAAACTAAATTATGAACAAAAAGCATATTCTCCTTGCAAATTCAAACTGGGACGATTACACAAGAAGACGAAAAGTTTTCCTAACAAATCCAGTGTTTATTAGAGGGCTTGCATTAGCTCCAGTAGTTGTTGCCGCAACAACTACATATAATGCATTAATACTTTGTGCTGCAGTTTGTTTATTATTAACGCCAACAAGGGTTGTAACTTCGCTAATTACAAGAAGGATGAGCATCCCTTTTAAAACATTTTTTTATCCGCTAACATCGGCGATAATATTCGGATTTGTGTATTATTTTTTATTTACGATTTTTGGCTCAGATATTTTGTTAGTTGGAATTTATCTGCCAATACTAATAGTGGATCCATTAATAGTTAAAAACTTTGAAAAAACAAGAAAAGAATCATTTATGTATTCTATTATTAATGGAATAAGAAACACATCAGGGTTTATTGTAGCTTGTATGCTAACTGGTGTTGTTAGAGAAGTTTTAGCTTTTGGAACAATTTTTTCTTATAAAATATTAGACGTTTCCCTATTCCCTATTGCACAAGAAAGTTTTGGCGGGTTTTTAATTGTTGGATTAATTAGCGCTCTATGGACAAGGGCTGTTAAACGACATGAAATTAAAATCTTAAGTGTAGAGGTGGCAGATTAGATGATACAATCAATAATAAACTTTTTTATGATTACCCTTTTAGCCATGACAGCGCAAAATGCAATATTCTCAAGAGGTCTTGGAGTTTCTGAAGGCCTTAGAATGTTAAAAGATGAAAGAAAAAACACTCTGTATTTTTGTTTTTCATTATTCTTTTTTCAGCTTTTAGCTATTAGCATAGTGTATATAGTTATGCCATTAATAGATTCTAGCAGCCTTGTTAGCTATAGGCTATTTATTCTTCCGTGTTTAACGGTTGTAGCTTGTGCTATCAGCTATTTATCAACTGTTTTTATTTTAGCTTCTGCTATAAAAAGAAGAAAATTTGCCGCGATAATATCTTCGCTAACTTCAGCTAGTATAAATTCAGCTATAGTAGGCACAGTTTTATTAGTTAATTCTCAAAGCTTTACTTATATGCAAGCGATTGGCTTTGGTATTGGTAGTAGTGTTGGTTATTTATTAGCCTTATTATTAATAGGCGAAAAAGATTTAAGAATTAAAAGAGAAAATGTTCCTTTATCATTTAGAGGCATTTCAATTGATTTAATTTATATTGCGATAATAGCGCTAGCTGTTCACGGAATAACAGGAGATGGATTTATCATATAAACTTGAAAAGGGGAAAAGTAATGGCAAAAAAACAAAAAGCTATGAAAATTAAAAGGTATAAAAATACTATGAGTGCATCAAAAGGAAAAAAAGCAAAAAATGTATTTAAAAATATTTTTGCTGCGCTGATTGCAGTTGTAGTTTTAGTTGGGATAGGCTTTTTAATTAGCGGACCGATTTTAAATTTTCTTGATGCAGCAGGAAGCATTGAAATTCAAGATAATGAAAATCAAACAAATGAAACTGAGAACGCAAATAATCAAGCCACTAATGAAGAAGTGACTCCAGAGGCTACAACAATACCAACCATAAAAGAAGTTACAAATAAAGTGTATTATAATGCGAATGTAAATCAGTTAACTAATGAAGACACTTTAGCTAGCTTAATTGATATATTAAAAGCAAAAGATATAACTCATTGCATAGTTCCAGTGAAAGATTCTCAAGGATTTGTTTACTACGATTCAGACAATGATTATGCATATGGCGCAAAAAATCAAGTGCTTTTAAATTCAGAATTAATTATAAACACCTTAGCTGAAAATGGAATAGTTGCTGTTGCAAATATTAGTGTTTTTAAAGATAATATGATAACTGTTTTAAATAGAGAAACCTCGATTTTCTATTTAAACACTGATGCTAGATGGCTAGATAATGAACTAGCAGCAGGAGGAAAAGCTTGGTCAAACCCAGCTTCACAAGAAACGCAAGATTATATTATGGCAATAGTTAAAGAAACAATAGAAAATGGATATACCGAAATATTATTCTCAGATTATCAAATACCACATGAGGGGTATTTAGCCGGTATGGACTTTAGAGCTAGCGATGAAGAGCTAATAAATGAAATGAGCGAACTATTATCACTTATTAAAGGACAGGCAATAAAAAATAATGTGGACACTATTTTCACTGTTGATTTAGCTTCATTTAAAGCTAATGATTACTCAAGATACACTCAAAATCCACTTGAATTATTCGATGGCGAAATATTATTTACAACTAGAACAGACAGTGTTTTACTAGAAGAAGACACTAATTTTATAAATAGTATCGCAGATGAATACCAAGTTAAAACAGGGCTTTGGATAACAGATATAGCACAGGATACACAGATATCTGGCGTGGATAATTACGTTAAAAGATAATTTAAACAAAGATTTAAAATAAGGGTGGTTTATATTATCCGAACTAGCCTAAGAGCTAATAAATTTTTTCTAAAACTGCGACGGATTCACTTATAAGGCAAAATTATTATTTGATAAAATTGCCTTGTTTTAAAAATTTATTTGATTTTAGTTTAAAAAACTAGTTCGGAGTATGTAGACCACCCTAAAATTCACTAGGGTTATATCAAAGTGGTAAATGGCTGTTAATATTATAAAAAATTAGAGGATTTATGGAATTTCAAAAGGAATATTTAAAAAATAACACTGCTGTGTTTATAAATAAAACACATCGTTTTGGAACAGATGCGTTTTTGCTTAGCCATTTTTGCGAATTAAAATACGGGCAAATAGCACTAGATATTGGAACTGGTTGCGGAATTATTCCACTTAGATGGAAAGATAATGGCCATAAGGCTATGGCATATGGGCTTGAAATTGATAATGAGGGAACTGAATTATTAAATTTAGCGATAAAAGAAAATAATTTAGATAATTTAAAGGCTATTAATGCAGATATACGCGAATTTAAAACAGATGTTCAATTCGATGTGATTTCTTGTAATCCACCGTATTTTACATCAGGAAAACCAAAAGATAATGAAAAAAAAGCAAGTTTTCGCCATCAAATATCGCTAACTGATTTTGATGTGGCAAAGGCTGCTTATTCATTATTAAAAGATAATGGAAAGCTATGTATTTGCCAAAGGCCAGATAATCTAGCTCAAATTATTTATGATTTTAAAAAGAATAGGCTAGAGCCAAAAAGAATCAGGTTTGTTCGCCATAGAAAAAATAGCGAATTCCCATGGCTTGTTTTAATTGATGCTAGAAAAAATGCTGGTGTCGGGCTTAAAATATTGCCAGATTTAATTATGGAAAATGATGATGGCACATTCACACAAGAAATTTTAAAAATATATAATAGAATTTAATATCTAAAAGGAGTAAATAAAAATGTCAGGAACTTTATATGTAGTAGCAACCCCAATAGGCAACCTTTCAGATATAACGAATAGAATGAAAGAAGTGTTTTTAGAAGTTGATTTTATAGCAGCAGAAGACACTAGAGTAACGATTAAATTGCTAAACCATTTAGATATTAAAAAGCCAATGATTAGCTATTATGAACATAATTTAAAATCAAAAGGCGATTACATTATTAAAAGAATATTAGATGGAGAAAGCTGTGCAGTTTGCTCAGATGCAGGAACTCCTTGCATTAGCGATCCAGGCGAAATTTTAGTTAAGCAGGCACATGAAAATAATATAAAAGTTGTGCCTATTCCAGGGGCATCGGCTGCAATTACTGCATTATCGGTTTCAGGGCAAGACACAGGAAGATTTTGCTTTGAAGGCTTTGTTTCAACTAGTAAAAAGCAAAGAATAGAGCATCTTAACTTTTTAAAAGATGAAAAGAGAACGATGATATTCTATGAAGCGCCACATAAATTATTAAATACACTTAAAGATTTTTGCCAATATTTTGGAGAAGAAAGAAAGATAACAATAGCAAGACAATTAACAAAGATGCACGAAGAAGTTAAAATTTATTCTATGAAAGATGCTTTTTTACATTATAGTAATAATAATCCAAAAGGCGAATTTGTGTTAGTTATTGAGGGCGATAAAACTGTAAAAGAGATTATAGAAAAATCATTAGATGAATTAGCAGTAGATTGCCTTGAAATTTCAGATTCTGAAAACATTTCATTGAGCGAAGCAGCAAAAAAAATTAGCGCAAAAACAAAATTTTCAAAAAGTATGGTTTACAAACTAGCCCAAGAAATTAAAAATGAAAAGGGAGAATAAATTTGAAATATTTAGTGATTAGCGATAGCCATGGAAAAGTTAATTATATTAAAAGGATTATCGAAAAAGAAAAAGATATTAAAGATATTATTTTTTTAGGCGATGGAATAAAGGATATCGTGGTGATAAAAGCCGAAATGCCACATCTTAATATATATTATGTTGCTGGCAATGTGGACACGAATAAATCAATAAAAACCACAGAGATTTTAAATATTAAAAATTATAAGGTGTTTTTATGCCATGGCGATGGCTACCATGTTAAAATGAGCCTTTTACCACTTAGAAAAGAATGTATAAATAAGGGATATGATATAGCTCTTTATGGGCATACGCATATGCAATACTATGAATATTATAACGGGCTTTATTTATTCTGCCCTGGAAGTGTAACGCCTTCGGATAATCCATTTAGTTGCTATGGAATTATAGATTTTTCAAGCGAAAAACCAAAATTCTATCATAGAGAAATATAATTATTGTTTTTCTTGATTGAAAATGTAAATATGTGATATAATTAAAATATAAATATAAAGTATGGGGGAAAAGTAAATGATAATTAGAGAGATTCAAAGCAAAGAAATTAATGCAGTTAAGGATTTTATGGTGGATTCTTTTTTAGACACAGAAATTTTTTCCTATATTGTGAGTGATGAAGATAAGAGAAAAAGCTTTTTAGACAGCCTTATGAAAAGCACTTTAAAAGATGGAATTAGAAATGGAAAAGTGTATATTTCTGATGATGCAAAGGCAGTTGCGATTTGGAAAAAATCTTCAAAAGAAGAAGATTTTTATTCGCTTATAGATAATGCGCTTTTAAATTTATATCTCACAAAACAAGAAAAAGCTAGGTTTTTAGAATATGCTGATTATAAAATAAACACTTTAAAATCAGTTACACCGAATGATTATTGGGTGCTGTCTTTAATATGTGTTGATAAAAAATATCAGCAAAAAGGCTATGGCACTTCCCTATTAAAATATGGTGCAAATATAACAAAGAAAACTAGAAAACCATGTTTTTTAGAAACACATAGTAAAGTAGGGACAAGCCTATATAAAAAGATAGGATATGAAATAGTGAGCGAAACTACTATTCCTAATACTATAATGACAAACTATGTTATGAAATTAAAATAAACTAAAATAAAAATAAAGACTTCACTATGAAGTCTTTATTTTTTAGTATCTAATTATAGTAAGTATTTTTGTTTATTACAGATAATTATTCAATTACCTCTGCCCCACCCCATTCTATAACACAAAATCCAGTTCTTGAAAAAGGCGTTAGTTGTTGCTCTTGAATATCAATCGCTTCATCAAGGCTTTTATAAGCCATAAACACTCGCTGAATGCTATCAGGCTCTGGAGTGATGACAAGTTTTGCGTTGTCTGTGTATATTTCGTCTTGGAATGCTATTAGATTATAAGGGTTTTCAATCATTCTAGGTGCCCAGTAAACAATAAATTCATTGTATTCAGTTGGAGTTAGCCCTAAATACTCTAACTTTTCAATTAAAAATTCTTGGGTGTCTTCGCCTTTTACAACAAAGCCTTGACTAAAATCATACTCAACATCGCTGTATCCATCCCAGAATAAATAAGAGTATTCCCTGCCATTGTTTAGAATAGTTCCATCAGGATAAGCCGTAACGTTCCAGCCATTATCATATTCTGGATATGTAAATAATAATTCGCCATTAAAATCTAATTCTACAGAAATCTCGGTTTCATTTTGTGGATAAAGATATATAACAGGTTTTTCCACAACTTCATTATCAGAATTATCAGATTCGCTACATCCAGATAAAGAAATCATAAAAGTAGCTGTTAAAATAAAAGCCAATATTTTTTTCATAAATTTAACCTCCATAACTATTGTGTTAATAATATTAAATTTAGTATACCATATTTTAATTGCATTTAAAAGCGATTAAAATTATTTTAATTTAGATGCAATTTTAATAGAAATTAAGCTTATAGGAATTATTAAAATACCAGAAAACATAACCAAAATAGGGATATTATTTTCAAATGCACCAAATAAGTAGCCGTAAATTGCTTGAAACATTGGCTCAAAAAATCCGTTTAATATCATTGTTAAAGCCATAACTTTTCCAATTAAAGTGTGCGGAGTGTTTAGTTGCAAATAAGAATTTCTTAAAATATAACTGCCAGAAATAAATATCATAATAATAAGTATTAAAAAGCAAAGTGAAATAAATGCTACATAAATATTCTTTGAAAATAAACTTATTCCTAGTAAAATAATAGCAAAGCAAGAGAAAAGATAGAGATAACCACTGTGTCGGTATTTGATTTTATGAGATAAGAAAAACATAAAAACTCCAGCAAAAAATGTTCCCATGCCAACAAATCCACTGGCTAGCCCATAATAGCTAGAGGATAAATTTAAATACATATTTATTATAATAGGAAGACCTATAACCACAATGGCACTAACAACTGCATTCACTATAGAAGTTAAAAACATATAATTTCGAAGACTTTTATTTTTTTTAAAATAGTTAAAAGCGCCTATCAAAGTAGTATCATCAGATTTATCTTTAAAAACATATCCACTTTTATCAACTTTTATAAAAATTTCAATAATAGCAGAAAATGTAAAAAGGCTAGCTGAAATTAATAAAATATATTCAATAGAAACTAAACTATATAAAACGCCTGCACCCACAGGAGCTAATATAGAGCATAAAGCATTAACTTGTGAAGTTATTGAGTTTGCTTTTGAAATAAGCTCTTTATCTAATATATAAATTTTAACTGAAAGTACGCTCGGTGAATAAGCTGCTTGCAGAGCCGACAAACAAATTTTTACAGCGATTATACCAGCTAAAGGAAGATTATTATATAATAAAGATGGGATAGCTAATAATGAAATTATAATTGCCGCTAAAGCATCTAAAATTATCATAATATTTCGCTGATTATATTTATCGGCTAAAA
>CAZVOQ010000045.1:0-10810 GCA_964628475.1 uncultured Oscillospiraceae bacterium
ATGATTATTAGAGAAGGTTTGTATTTACTATTTATATCAGTATTTATTACATCCTCGCTCGCTCTATTTGTGAGTGTCTATCTATATACAAAGAGTATTAATTAAAATCATTATAAATTAAAACTTTGTTTGTTGCTAGAATTCATTTATAGTGTGTTTTAAATCCTAGATAAATATTAATAAATTAAAAAACCCTAGATAAACAATTTGTTTATCTAGGGTTTTTCTTTTTAATTTTAAAGCACTATTTTTTAGGTTTTATAAACTAAAATCAATGTTACTTATGTTTCGTTGAGAATAATAAAAGTATTGTAGAAAAAGTATTATATTTTATTAAAATCTGAAAAATAAGAAGGGAATTCAGCTTTGATTTTTTGCAAATTTAAAGTGCAACGTGACAAATGTGTTGATATTAATTTTGAAGCGTTTTCTGAATCTTTTTTTAGTATGTATTCAAATATCATTTTATGATCTATTAGTATTTGGCTGTTGTGCAATATATGATCAGAATCTCCAAGTTTTCTAACTCTATCAAAATGAATGTTAAGGTTTTTGTTTAAATTATATGCACGTGAGTAACCTGCAAAGTCGAAAAGAAGTTTGTGAAATTCGTTATCTAATATAAAGCCTCTGTTTTCTTGCGGATAATTAAGATAAAATTCTTGTAATTCAAGATTTTCTCTTAGCACTTTTTCTTGATCTAATGTTAAGCCAGTTTTGCAAAGAGATTCAATAATGCCTTTTTCAAGGATGTGGCGAATAAATCTTGATTCCTCAACATCCTCTGGGTTTATATATGAAATGCGAGTGCCGATTTGAGGAAGTATTTCAACAATACCTACATTAGAAAGTTCTAAAAAAGTTTCTCTCACTGGAGTTCGGGAAACTCCTAATTGAAGGGAGAGCTCTTTTTCACTCACAATACTTCCCGGTTTTAATGTTGCACTTACGATATTCTCTATAATAATTCTTGTTGTATAGTTGCGTGCTGTTTCTGTTGGAGCGCGCTTTGTAATCTTCATAGATTGCCCTCGTGTTCTGTGATTTTATTAGTATTTTTATTATTATATCAAATTATTGGTAGTAATACAAGATTTTATTTAGTGTACTAGTATGTTAGTTCATAAAATGCCATTATACGTTTTATAGTATATCTACTAAAAAGTAAAAATTATAAGTAATAAATGCTTGTAAACATAAGTGAATACAAGTAATTATACAAAATATACAAATTATATATGAATTAATTGTGAATATATTGCATTGATTTACTAGTATGTAAGTGTTATATTAATGATAGAGAAACAATTTTGTTTCCAATAAGGGAGAATTAAATGAGTCAAATAAATACGCCTTCAATTTTAAAATTAGGTGAAACTAGAGCTTGGAGAACATATCTTGGTGGAATAAAATTAGAGCAATTCAGAGGAAGAACTTCAAAAGAACCTACAAATTTTCCAGAAGATTGGATTGCGAGTACAGTTAGGGCGAAAAATCCAGGAAGAGAAGATATAATAGAGGGATTAAGCGAAGTTATAAATTTAAAAACAAAAATTTATTTAAAAGAAGTGTTAGAGCAAAAAGCACAGGAATATTTGGGGTCATCTCATGTTAAACAACTAAATAATGAGCTTGGTATGCTAATAAAATTAATAGATTCTTCAGAAAGACTAACAATTCAAGTGCATCCAAATAAAGAGATAGCAAAAAGTCATTTTAATTCTGAATTTGGCAAAACAGAAGCATGGCACATATTAGATGCAAAAGAGATTAACGGGCAAGAGCCTTGTATATACTTTGGTTTTAAGCCTCATGTTACAAGAGAAATTTTTAAAGAGATATTTGAAAAGCAAGATATACCGGCAATGCTTGATTGCTTACATAAGGTGCCAGTGAAAGCAGGAGATAGCTTTTTTATACCAGGAGGATTGCCACACGCAATTGGTGCAGGTTGTTTTTTAGCAGAGATACAAGAGCCAACCGATTACACAATAAGAACAGAAAAAACTACTCCATCGGGACTTAAGATACATGATAGTTTATGCCATCAAGGTTTAGGTTTTGAAAGAATGTTTGATTGCTTTGATTTTAATGGAGAAACGCTAGAGAAAACTTTAGATAAATGGAAAATTAAAAGCGAGGTAATATTACAAAAGGGTAAAAGCGAAGTTTTATCTATTTTTGATAAAAGAAAAACAGATTTGTTTCAGATGAATTTTATTAAAGTAGATAAGATAATGAGCTATAATATACAAGACAGATTACGAGTTTGGATAATTTTAAACGGAAATGGAACTTTAAAAGCATCTAATCAAGAAATCAAAATGGAAAAAGGCGATTATTTGCTTTTACCGTATTCATTAGGTGAATGCTCAATATCATGTGAGGAAAAACTTGATATCATTGAATGTTTACCAAAACAATTTAACTCAAAATAAGGAGAGAAAACATGAAAAAACTATTAGCGATGATTTTAGCAACAGCACTTTCTTTAAGTTTAGTTGCATGTAGTAGTTCAGAAGAAACAACTGAAGAAACAACTGGTGAAACAACACAAGCTACAGAAACTTTTGAATTAAAAATTTCAACAACACAAACTGAAACATCAATGATTTATCAAGGCTTACAAGCGGCAGCAGATAGAATTGAAGCAGAAACAGAAGGTAATATTGAAGTTACAGTTTATGCAGCTGGTTCTTTAGGTGTTGAGGAAGATATGATAGATCAAGCACTAGCAGGAATAGGTGTTGCAGTTTTAACTGATGCTGGGCGTATGTCAAGCTATGTTAACGATATTGGTATTTTTAATATGGCATACTTAGTTGATAACTATGAAGATGGCGTTAAAGTTATGGAAACAGAAACTTTTAAAGGTTGGACAGATGAATTAATTGAAAAAGATATTAGAGTTTTAAGCTTTAAATTCTATGATGGCGCACGTTCATTTATGGGCAACACAAAAGCAACTGTTCCAGCTGATTTAAACGGAATAGTAACTCGTACACCTGGTGCAGACCCATGGAATGCTTCAATCGAAGCTTTAGGTGCAACTCCTTATAATATTGCTTGGGGCGAAGTTTACAATGGTATTCAAACAAAAGCTATAGATGCTTGTGAAGTTCAATACACAAGTGCTGTATCAACAAAAATTTATGAAGTTTGTGATTATGTGAATAAAACAGAGCATATAAATTTATTTAACTGCCTAATCGTTGGCGAAGAATGGTTTAGCACACTTCCAGCTGAATATCAAGAAATCGTTTTAACAGCGTTTGATGAAGAAGCTTACACAAATGCGTTAGATATCGTTGAAGCTCAAGCTGAAATGGAACAAACTCTAGTTGATAATGGTATGGAAATTGTTGAAGTAGATAAAGATGCATTTAAAGAAGCTGCAAAAGCTGCTTACGAAAAATTAGGCTGGACTGAACTACGTGAACAAATTTATGTAGAAGCAGGAATAGAATAATATAAAATAATATACCTGAGTGGATTTTCTGCTCAGGTATACGTTAATAAGGAGTCATATTTTGAAAAAGATATATTTAGCATTTTGCAAATTTGAAACAATATTAGCTAGTGGATTATTACTGTTTATTATGACATTAGTTTTTATTTCTGCTTTAGCAAGATATTTTGGAACACCGATAAACTGGGCGCAAGATATATGCTTAGTTGCTTTTGCATGGATGATTTTTCTAGGAAGCGATATAGCAGTGCGAGGTCCTGGTTTAATTGGGATTAATCTTTTAGTAAAACACTTTCCAAATGCGATTCAAAAAGCATTAGATATAGTTTTTAAAATAACAATTATTATTTTTCTTTCCATTTTAGTTGTTAATGGGATGATAATGGTAGTTGATGGTTGGGCAAGAGAAATTACAACTTTAGGTATTAGCTATAGCTGGGTTACTTTATCAGTTCCAGTAGGTTCATTTTTTATGATTATTTCTACAGTTATAAGATTAGTAGAAAGCATAAAAATTAAAACTTCTGAATGGAGTAAAGTAAATCAAAAGGTGGTTGAGGAATCACTAATAGAAGATGGGGGAGTATAATGGGAGTTTCAATTATAATATTTTTAGTTTTACTGTTCCTAGGTATGCCTGTTGCCTTTTCAGTAGGTTTATCAGGATTTAGTTTTTTCTTAATTAGTGAGCTACCAATGAGTATCTTAGTTCAAAAATCAATCTCTACAAGTCAAAGTTTTACTATGCTTGCAATCCCATTATTTATTCTTGCAGGAAATTTAATGAATGCTTCTGGAATCACAAAAAGATTAATGAAGCTTGCAAACGTTTGTACTGGGCATATGTATGGTAATCTAGGTCAAGTTTCTTGTCTTTTATCAACAATGATGGGTGGTGTATCAGGTTCTGCTGTTGCAGATGCTGCTATGCAATCAAGGATTTTAGGGCCTGAAATGAATAGATTAGGATATGCTAAAGGCTGGTCGGCTGCTATTAACGGGCTTTCAGGCTTAATAGTTGCAACTATTCCACCGAGTATGGGTTTAATTATATATGGTACAGTTGGTGAAGTTTCGATTGGTAGATTATTTATGGCTGGTTGGTTTCCAGGTGTTTTAATGTGTGTTTTACTAATGTTTGCCACTAGTTTTAGCGCTAAAAAGTATGGATATAAACCAGAAAGAGTAAAAGCTGCAACAATGAAAGAAGTTGTAAAAGCAATTATAGAATCTATTTGGGCATTAATATTTCCAATTATGCTTATTGTATTAATTCGTTTTGGCGTTATGAGCACATCTGAATCAGGAGCTTTTGCTTGTGTTTATGCGTTAGTTGTTGGTGTTTTAATTTATCGTGAAATGAATTTCAAACTATTTTTAAAAACATTAAAAGATAGTGTTAAAGACATTACTGTTATAACTATAATTTTAGCATTCTCAGGTGTATTTGGCTATGGAGTTGTTTATGATGATATTGCAACTTCAATCGCAAACACATTAATCGGTGTTACTTCAAATCCAACACTACTTTTATTATTAATTATTGTATTCTTATTAATTTGTGGTATGTTTATGGAAACAACTGTTATCGCTTTAATCCTAACTCCAATTTTACTACCAGTAGTTCAAAGCGTGGGTATAGATGAAGTAGTATTTGGTATGATTATGATGACTTGCGTAACTTTTGGTGTTATGACGCCTCCTGTTGGAACAGCATTGTATACCGTGTCGGATATTATGGAATGTTCAATTGAAGAAACAGTTAAAAATGGCTGGCCATTCTATCTTGCAGTATTAACTGTTGTTGCTATAATGGTTTTATTCCCAGATCTTGTATTATTCTTGCCAAATCTTGTGTATGGAGCGTAAGATGTAGAATTTTAATTACATAAATATAATAAATCAAGTAGATGGTTTGTGAAAGGAAAAGTGAAGATATGAAAATGACATTTAGATGGTATGGCGAAGAAAGTGATAGTATCACTTTAAAACAAATAAAACAAATTCCTGCGATGAGTGGAGTTATGGGTGTTTTAGATTATAAAGCGGCAGGCGAAGTTTGGACATATGAAGAATGTAAAAGCTATGTTGAAACAATTAATGCAGCTGGATTAGAGTGTGAAGTTATTGAGAGTGTTAATGTTCATGAAGATATAAAAATGGGACTTGACACAAGAGATGAGTATATAAAAAATTATTGCGAATCAATTAGAAATCTAGCTAAAGTAGGAGTAAAAGTTATTATTTATAATTTTATGCCTGTACTTGATTGGCTAAGAACAGATTTAGCAAGAGAAATACCAGAAGATAAAAGCAATAGCTTATATTTTGATGAAGCTGAACTTGGTGAAATGACTGCGCTTGAAATAGTTGAGAATACAAGTAAAAACTCAAATGGATTCACTCTTCCAGGATGGGAACCAGAAAGATTATCAGTTTTAGAAAAAACGCTAAAAATATATGAGGGTATATCCGTTAAAGATATGCTTGAAAATTTTAAATATTTTTTAGAAAGAATTATTCCCACTTGTGAAGAAGTTGGTGTGAAAATGGCATGCCATCCAGATGATCCAGCTTGGCCGATTTTTGGATTGCCAAGGCTTGCTCATAATAAAGAAGGATATGATAAAATTATCAGTTTAGTTGATAGTCCATGCAATACAATTTGCCTTTGCACTGGTTCTTTAGGAAGTGAAATAAAAAATAATGTTCCTGAAATAATTAGATACTTTGGCAAAAAAAATAAAATTGGTGCAATGCATGTAAGAAATATTAAATTCTTAGGACATAGAAAATTTAGAGAAGCAAGCCACTTAAGTTCTGATGGGGATATTGATATTTATGAAGTTATGAAGGCAATTTACGAAACTTGTCCAGACACATACATAAGGCCAGACCATGGACGCTGTATTTGGGATGAAGTTGCAAGGCCAGGATATGGGCTGTATGATAGAGCTCTAGGTGCAACATATATAAATGGACTTTGGGAAGCTATCGATAAATCTAATAAAAATAGCTAAATTATAAAGTAGTCTTTAAATAAAATTTGAGTTATATATAAAAAAACTTGATAAACAATTTGTTTATCAAGTTTTTTGTTTTATTTAAGCGGAAAATATAAGTAATCAAGCGTAGTAATAAATTATTAATTATGCATAATTAATTGCAGTAGCTATCATTAATTAAATTTCGAGAAACGCAAAGAATAAGGCAAATCACAGATGCTTTTTTAAAAAGAAAAAATATTGAACCACCAGTTTTATTATATGTAAATGGGTTTGAAAATGCTGTATCGCTAGTGAAAAAAGGGGAAGCGATGGTGTTTTTACCAAAAGGGTATGTGGAAAGTAGAGTGCTAAATGAAACTGATTTAAAGGCTTTTATTGTGAATGAAAGTGAGAGTTTATATTGGAATATATGTTTTGTAACTAAGCGTGATGAAGTATCAACAAAGGCAAGAGAGTTTTTCTATGAGCTACTAAAGAATATATAAATTAAACTATTATAAAAAATAATTATCAAAAACTAAATACGTAAAAAACAAGTGGCTGGATACCACTTGTTTTTTTATGAGTTTATGGCTATTTTCTTGTATCTTTTTATTTGCAAAGTTTCTTTATAGAGATATTTTGCCATACATAATGCTTTTTATATTAAGAAATAATAATTAAAAATGAGCAAATAGTATTTAGAGATACTTTGCTTTTAGTGATATAATATTAAAAAAATAAAATCAAACGCAGAGATAATAAATATAACTACACATAAATAATTGTTAGAGTTAAATGAAAATTATTTTCAATTATATAATTTAAAGCTTTAATATATGAGTTATTGTGGTGCTATTAAATATAATGTGTTAGATAAAAATATTGGTATTTTATTAAAAGAAAAACCTAACTGAAATCTTTGGATTACAGTTAGGTTTTAGCATTAAACTATGAATTTATAGAGTTAATTTGCTATATTATTTTATTAATCATAGTCTATATCACGTTCTAAAATTGTGCCATCAATAGCGCTGATTGTATATTCATACTCAGTTTTGCCGATTTTCCATTCTACCTCGTATTCAGCATAACCATCATCGAAGTCGAATTCACATTTAATATAACTAGTTTCATTTTCCATAACGCCAGCGTGAGTAAGAGCTATTTCCTTTGCTTTAGCATCGCCGATGTAATCGGAAGTGGTAGGCGTAGTAGATGTTGTGATAGGGTTTGTATCGTAGGTTTCCATGTCGTAGTCGTAGCTTATAATATCGCCGTTTACTGCATTTATTTCATAGTCATATTCACTTAAACCATTCCAAAACTCAACTTCGTATTCTGCTATCCCGTTATCATAATCAAGTTTGCAAATCATATATGAAATATCAGCCTCGCTAACGCCAGCGTGAGTAAGAGCTATTTCTTTTGCTTTAGCATCGCCGATATAGCTTTCGTTAACGCTAGCTAAAGTTTGTGATGGTAAATTATTTGAGGCAACAATAGGTTGCTCTGATTGAGTAGTTTTTGTAGGTTTTTTAATAGCCATAACACCACCTGCAACTGCTATTGTAAGAATAACAGCACAAGAAATGATGCCTACTTTTTTTAATATACTTTGTATTTTCATAATAATACCTCCTAGTATTTTGTTTGTAGCTTATTTTGATATTTAAATTATATACTATAAAAATTAAAGTAACATTAAAGCTGTGAAATTAATTGAATTTATTTTTCTTGATTTGTTATTGTTGATTTTAATTGCGGTACAACACTTAGAGTTTTTGTAGGTATACTTTCTATATCGTCTTTATCACTGCCCATAAACCCTTTAGCAAATGCCCATACTGCCATTATAGGTAAAACTATGGCAATAATTAAGAATATTTCTATTTCATCGGCTAAAATAAAACCTGCAATGCTCATCACTGCTAAAAATATGCCTAAGAGCATAAATTTTATATTGCTTATCATAAGAATTCCTCCTTTCTAGGTGTTTTTAGTTTTTATTTTCATTAAAAAACACTGTATAACTTAGCTTTGATAACTAAATTATACAGTGTTAAAATTAAAATAAGATTAAAACAAGAAAATTTATTTTTGAAATTCAACTGAGAAGATACTGCCCACATTTAATTCGCTTTCAAGTTTGATTTTTGCATTATGCAATTTTGCAATCTGTGCCACCATAGATAAGCCTAAACCCATACTCCCGTATTGACTTGCTGTACGTGAGCTGTCCACTTGATAAAATCTATTCCAAATCTTTTCTTGATTTTCTTTAGCTATTCCTATGCCATCATCTTTTACAGCTAGGATAATTATTGTAGCAGTTTGAGTAAGAGTGATGTGTATATTGGCATTTGCGTTTTCTTTTTTGTAAGAAAAGGAATTGTTTATTAAATTTGTGATAAGCCTATTAATCATATCGCTATCAAACATTCCAATTATATCAGGCTGAATATCATATGTTAGATTAGCATCAATAGGGGCTATTAATTTTTGCTCCTCACAAACTTCATGTATAAAATCACTAAGATTTATTTTATGAAGTTCGGCTTTTTGAGTTCCTCTATCAAGACGTATTAAACTTAATAAATTAGATATAAGATTTGACATTTTATAAGCTTGCCTTTGCACAGTTTCAAGTGCGTCTTCTTTATCTTCAAGGGAAATATTTTCTCCAATGGCATATTCGCACTGGGCTAAAATAACAGCAGTTGGAGTTCGAAGTTCATGAGAAACATCAGAGGTGAATTGTTTTTCAGTTTCAAAGGCACGTTCTAAACGTTCAAACATTTTATCAAAAGTTTCTGAGAGTTTGAGTATTTCAGGACTTCCGCCTTTTAAATCAATACGCAAAGCAAGATTTTCGCTTTCTCTTATTTTTTGTGCAGTGCTAATAATGTTGTCTATTGGGCGAAATGTGATTTTAGCAATAAAATAGCACCCAATAGCACCAAATAAGATAAAAAATGGCATAGACAATAGTGCCATTTGCAAAATATTACTAGTAGCCGCTGCAACTTCATCTACTGCTATAATACCACGTATCCACACAAGTGATGAAGAATCTTCAACCGATGCTAATCTGTCGTAGATATAATATTGCGTTCCATCTAAAATGAATTCAGTAGTTTTTTTATCATTAAACGCTAGATTAAAGATACCTTCCTCAGGAAAATCTCCTTTAATAAGTTCGCCATTTTGTGAATATAACAGTGTATACACACCCTTTTTAAAAAAATCTACATCGCTAGTATCAAGCTTGCCATCATCAAATTCAAGCTCGTTTGAGTTATCGTCTATAACTTCAGTTAGCTGTGATATACTGTTTGATAAAACAATCTCATCGCTAAGGGTGAACATTAAAGCGATAAAAACACTTGCCATAATTAGCATAAGGAGTGTTGTGAAAAGTGTAAGCCTTATTTTAGCTGATATTTTTCTCATAATTCCTCCCGAAGCACATAGCCACTGCCTCTTACAGTGTGTATAAGTTTTACATCATAGTCGCTGTCAATTTTCTTTCTAAGATATCTTATATACACGTCCACAACATTTGTGCCACCCTCATAGTCGTAGTTCCAAATATGATTTTCTATTTTTTCTCTTGAGAGCACAATTTTAGCATTATACATCATATATTTTAAAATTGCATATTCTTTTGCAGATAGATTTATCACATTATCTCCACGCTTTACAACGTGTGAGCTTATATCAAGAGTTAAATCGGCAACAGAAAGTATACTTGTGGATTTTCCGGATTTTAGCCTAGTCATCACACGGATACGAGCCATTAATTCTTCAAAAGAAAAAGGCTTTACAAGATAATCATTCGCACCTAAATCAAGCCCTTTAACTCTGTCTGATACAGCATCTCTTGCTGTTAGAAAAATTACAGGTGTTTCCATATTTTTATTACGCATTGTATTTAGCACTGAAAATCCATCTATTTTTGGCATCATAATATCAAGGATTACTATATCATAATCAGTGCTAGTAATATAATCAAGTGCCATTTCGCCATCAAAACAACTATCTACAGCATATCCTTCGAGCACTAATTTTTTTGTAATAATTTTATTCATATCTCGCTCATCCTCAGCAAGTAAAATTCTCATAAGTAGTCCTCCTTAATTTTATTATATATATTATTTATTAATTGTATTATAGCATAGATTTATTAAAATTTGATTAAAATGATGATGCAAATTCTTTTATTAAAATTATAATTATCTTGAATGTGTTCTATAATTAAAACCGAATTAGATGAATTATATGTATTGAAAAATTTTAGCTAAAATCTAATAGAATTTATAATAATTTACTCGCATTATCAAAATTTACTTGC
>CAZVOQ010000046.1:0-10466 GCA_964628475.1 uncultured Oscillospiraceae bacterium
GAGTTTCTATATCTTCAAAAGAATCAAATTTAAAAACACTTTTAAATAAAGCTAGTTTAGCCCTTGAAACTTCTAAAGGTTCTGATGAAATTTTCTACACTCTTTATAATGATAATCAAGAAGACAATGAATTTAAAACAAACTTAAGCCCTATAAATTCATTTAAATCAAAACAAGAAAACTTTAGCGAAAATATGTCTTCTTATGTATTTAATTTACTTTATAAATCTGCTGATTTTGAAAGTGCTATAAAATCAGTTCTTCATTTAATAAACGACCATTTTAATTTTTCTTCAAGCTTTATAACTGAGTTTTCAGAAGATTCACGCTTTTTAAATAGTAGCTATTGCTGGACGCCTAGTGATAAAACTATCGCCCATTTATTAAAAAACACCTCTGTAACAGAATTTTTATTTTTAACTGTTCCTATAATTAATTCTGGCTCTTTAATTATAGATTCACATAGCGAAACAGATGAGGGGATTATATCAATTTTAAATGAAAATCATGTTCGCTCTCTTATCAGCTTTTCTTTAATTGATGATGGAAAAACAATTGGATTTATCTCTTTTACAACAGATTCCGCTATTAGATTTTTTGATGATGCTCATTTTAATAAATTAGAGGCAGCTGCAAAAATTATTAGTGTGTTTTTAGCAAAATATAACTACAAAAAAGCTAATAACAAAAACTTTTTAGATAATCTTAAATCTTAATAGTTTGTACATTTTAACTTGCTATTAACTGATATTCACCTTGTTTGTTTTCTTTATAATCTTTAAGATTGATGTAAGTGTTAATATATTATTAATTTTTTTCATTTTATATTCATATTTACTAGTTAAAATCTACTTTTTTAGTCTATTTACATTTGACGATATTTCAAAAATTTAGTAGAATTAAGATGCAAAAGGTAGGTGGTAGGTATGTTAAAAATTGCAATTTGCGATGACAACCAAATTTTTTGCTCTGAGATAGAAACCATAATTTTAAACAACAAAGATGTAATTAACAAACAACACCTTACTATAGATATATTTTACTCTGGACAACAACTTATAAACCATTTAAACCAAAGCCATAAATATGATATTATCTTTCTTGATATTGAGATGGAGTCAATGAATGGCGTCGAAGTAGGCAAAAAAATAAGAAACGAATTGAATGATGATGATACGCAAATTATATATGTGTCATCAAACGCTTCGTATGCGATGCAATTATTCCAAAATAGACCGGCTAATTTTTTAATTAAGCCTATTTTGGAAAGTGATATTGTTGAGCAGTTAAAAAAATCTGTAGCATATATTGATAGAAATAATTTAATATTTTCTTTTACAAATAATAAAGATTTTTATAATATCAGCTATAAGGATATTATATTTTTCGAGAGTAATAATCGAAAAGTAATTATCCACACTCTATTAGAAAATTATGAAATTTATGCAAAGCTATCCGATATAATGGATATTTTGCCGTCTTCAATTTTCTTTAAAATCCATAAATCTTATATAATTAATTATAATTTTATTAAGCATATTGATTATGATAGCATCACTCTAACTATTGATATGAAATTGCCTATAAGTCAAAGTCATAGAAAAATAGTTCGTGGCTCTCTTTTAACTTTAAGAAGGGAGTTCTCGATGAATGATTGATATCTATATCCAAATACTCACAACTTTTTTTAGGGCATTAGTAAATATCCAGTTTATCAACACATTTTTAAAAAACCAACCAAAGCCTAGTATCAAAAATTTATTTTTAATATTGGGCTTTATGCTTTTGTCTACGTTAAGCTTAATTTTCTACCCTAATCAAATTTATATTTATTTTATCACAAACAGTGTTTTTATTTTCTTGTTTGCTTTTTTCCAAAAAGGAATACTTCAAACAAAAATAATCGCAAGCACTGCGCTTTTAGTGTTCACTGTTTTATGCGATAGCCTATTTCATACTGGAATTGAATATATATTAAATTCTAGTATCCCTTATTATATTTTAAATATAACGATAAGTGCTACTATTTTTATAGTTTCAAATATTTTTAGCATTTTAATTAGCAACTACCCTTTAAAAAGGATTAGTTTTAGAAAAACTATCTTAATTATTGCATCGCCTTTAATTAGCCTTATTGTATTCTTACTAAATTATATATCAAATAATAATCCTGTTATAACTTTATCTATTACAATGCTTTTACTCATTTTAAATATGTTTATATTCTATTTTTATGATCTTATATTAAAATACACAAATATGGAATATGAAAATAGCTTTTTAGAATTATCAAATGAATCTTATAAATCTCAATTAAAAATTATAAATAATAATAGAGAAGAAACTTTAAGATTACGCCATGATATTCATAATCATATTTTAGCAATGAAACTTTTAATCAGCAATCAAGAATATTTAAAACTTAGCGAACATATTTCTTCTATGGCTAATCATATAAATGAAAAGCATTTATATTCAGTTAGCAAAAATACAACTATTGATGCCCTTTTAAATTATAAGCTATCCTTAATATCTAATTTAAAAACTGAAATAAAATGCAATATTAATATTCCAAACGAAGATTTTATGTCTTTATTTGATTTAACTATTATCTTTGGTAATTTATTAGATAATATATATGATGCACTTGAAGATGCTCCAATTAAAAAATTAAATTTAGATATTTCATATGAAAAAGGTGTTTTATTTATTAATAGCAAAAACACTTTTTCCACATCGCCAATCATACTAGATAAAAACTTTATTTCATTAAAAAAAGATAAAGCACTCCATGGCTATGGAATTAAAAACATTAAAAAAGTTGTTGATAAATATAATGGTGAATACCAAAATAAATTAATAAAAGGCTATTTTGTAACCGAAATAATGTTATTTACTAATAATAAAAAAATATAAAAAAATAAAGCTAAAAGAGAAAATATCTCTTTTAGCTTTTTTATTTCTTAGTTTTCAACACGTTAATACATCAAATTCAACAACTTGTAGTATATGAAGTTTTTTTATGATACTATATAGGTGAAAAGAAAATGCATAATATTCCATCAATACGAGTTGACTGTATGCACTTCACTTATTTTGATAAAATCAAACTATTCATTAAAATTAACAACATCGCACAATAATTTTACTAAAGTCATACTAAACAACTTACTAACAATGTACATTACATTTTTAAAAATACTTAGCAACCGCTACAACATTTTAAATACCAACGTACTAATAAAATTTAACTAACGACTTACCAAGGTTCTAAAGAGCAACTCTTAAGAATTTAATAAGGTTAATGATAGTTTGCATTTTATAAAAGAGGTCCGCACCTTCGTGCAGGCCTCTTCTTTTTTTGTTATATTATTTAAATACTACTCATTAAAAGCTTTTTCCCATTCGCCTTCTAATCTTAAGCTAATTAGAGCTGCATAAAAATATGCCTCTTCTTTTTTTGTTTCAGATGCTAATTTTTTTAAATCTTCAAGCGAAAGTTTTAAGTATTCTTCATACAAAGCTGTTCTTTTTTCATCACTCATAAGGATAACCCTTTCTAATAATCATTTCATTTCAATTATACTACTTAATTGTTAAAAAATCAACTAATATCCGCCTTTTCTTGAAGTTCTTGAAGAGCCTCTTGAATTAAAGCTACTTCTTGTGCCACCGCCGCCAGAGCTTGTATTATTTCTTGGCTTTTCTCTTCTTGAAACATTCTGGAATAAGAATCTATCGCTATTGCCACTAAGTGTAAAACTTCCTGTTTTAATATATGAATCTGCATCGGTACTTTTTCTAGCTGTGTTCATCTCAGCTATTAAATAAGAACTTACAAAAAAAGTTATTACCGCTGCAAAAATTACACCTACTAATAAACCTTCGCTAATAGTTTCTCCTATTTTTGAAAAAAAACTATTATTTGAGGTATAGCCATAATCTTCAATAGCAATGCTTTGAGTATCTTCTGTTCCTTGATTAGCAGTGATATTATTAGCATTATTATATTCTACTATTGCCTCACCCGTTATTACTAAATGCGTTAAAAATGCTCCATAATAATCCTCATCTTTTAAATACTCCACTACCTCAACATCAACTCTATCAAATGCTGCCTGTGTAAAAATAGTTTCAGCAAGATTTCTAGTTGAAGTTACATATTCTCTTGTGCCAGTGTTAAGTAAGAATACTAATCCATCTGAATTATCATCAACAAACTCATAATCGTCTGCATAATCTAAAACATCAACATTGCCAACATCACTTCTTGTAATTAAAGTGATATCAAAATTATAATTTTCTTTATAATCTTGTATAATTAAAAGCAACGTTTCTTCTTCATGACTGGAGAATAAATCAGCACCATCGTCAATAGCAGCATAGTCCATCGGGGCTGATTCATCAGTATTAGCAAAGGCAAAAACACTAAAAAGACTAAAAATTAATAAAGTACTAACAAATATACTTATTATTTTTTTCATAAAAACATAAACCTTTCTTTTTTAAATCTTTAATATCAAACTTATATTAAAGGATCATACCAGCTATTATAGTCGCTGGTATTAATGTTGCAAAAAATGTGCCTAGCGAATATAGTGCTAACTTCGCTTTATCAACAGGCAATTCCCCTGAAACTCTGCCTGTTTGCCCATTTATTGCAAACTGATACATCTTACCTTTATAATTTGTGTTTAGCATCCAAACTGGTAAAAGTGCATATTGAATTTCTTCTCCCACCATTTGAATATCTTTATAATCAGTTGTGGTAGTGTTATATCCTGATATAGTTGATGCTAATTGACTTTCAACAGTCGACATAACTCTTTCTCCTGCCCTAACAGCACTTTCGCTAACATCAACATCAAATTTATCTGCAAAATATCCTGCCATATATAAATCATCAAATTTTACAGATTCTTCAAAATTATAAGGCTCTATTCCATCCATATAATTATCCTGTAATTTTTTTGAAGCGTCTATTGTAATATTATCAAATGATAAATTACCTTCTCTATATAAAGCATAAGTTCTAGTAGTGGTATATATGTAATTTGAGTCGCTACGAGTAGAAACTCTTGTTCCTTTATATCTTGCCTTTCCCGTTCCCTGACAGCTAAAAAGCCAAAATGGAACATACATTCCTGCTATTTTTGAAATTCTATTTTCTTTCAAAAACTCTTTAGGAAGTAGTTTTTTTCCTTTATAAAAGTTTTTAAGCAATTCAGTTGCATTTGTTTTATCTATTTTAAAAGGGATGATAATATCTGGCTTTAGCATTCCATCAATTCTAGGATTAACTACTAAAGCATTTCCACAATACATGCATTCAGTTGCAACGGTTGTTGCATCTGCTGCGATTTGTGCGCCACAACCATTGCAAGAATATCCTGAAACGTCTATTAATTTTTCATGACGTTCAACAAACCCTTCTGTTTTCCAATCTATTTTTTCCTGCGAAGGTATAGGTGGTTGATTTTCATCAAGCTCTTTTTCTTTTCCTTCTAAATCATCAAAATAAGATTCTGTGTAGGTACTATCGCATGAATCACAAACTATTTTTTGACTATTCGCATCAAATCTTAATGGTGCACCACACGAAGGACAAGAATACTTAACTAATGTTTCGCTCATTTGCATAACTCCTTTTTTATATCTTAAAATGCCCGCTTAAATGATTTACTATCACAAAAACAGGCATTTTTAATAATTAAAATTATTTATTTTTTAACATCGCCCTCATCAAAAACATCACCACATTCAGGACAGAATTTTGGTGGATTTTTTGGATCTTCTGGCTCCCATGAGCATTTATCACATTTGTATAATAAAGCGCCTGCTGGCTTTGCACTACCACAATTTGAGCAGAATTTACCTTTATTAGTGTTTCCACAAGAACAAGCCCAGCCTGTTTCATTTGGCTTCCCACATTGAGTGCAGAATTTACCAGTGTTATTTGAGCCACAAGAGCAAGCCCAAGTATTAGCTGATGGGCTTTGAGGCTTTTGATATTGCTGTTGCATTTGTTGTTGTTGCATTTGTTGTTGCTGCATTTGAAACGCATTATTAGTTAATCCAGCAGCATTTCCGCCTGCCATTCCAGCCATATTCATTCCAGCAAAAGCCATCATCGGCCCTGTTGATTCGTTAGCAGCAGCAGCTTGCATAGCTTCTGCTGTTGCATCTGTTAGCCTTGCATTTGCCATCATTGGATCTTTTAAAACAGCAAGCTTTTGCAATTCCATAATCATTTGCGCAATATCATCAGGTGCTATCATTGACGCTACTGAGAAATTAACAATTTCTATACCACGAATTCCGCCCCATTGTTCTGAAAGTAATTCGTTTAAAGCCATTGTCATTTCTTTTTTGTGTTGAAGCATTTCAGAATATCTAACACCCATTGCAGAAATTTTAGCAAATGCATCTTGAAGTGCATCTAAAATCTCAACTTTTAATTGGCCTAAGATTTGTGATTTATTATATTCAGTTGCAACATTACCTGCAATATTTGTGTAAAACTTAATAGGATCTGTGATTTTAAAGCTATATTCACCATGACATTTAACAGCGCCATCAATATCAAGACCAATATTTTTATCAATAAATCTAAATGGAACAGGATTAACTGTGCCATATTTATTTTCTAAAATTTCTTTTGTGTTTATAAAATAAACTCTTTGATCTTTTGGAGCATCAGCACCAAATGTAAATCTTTTTCCGATATTTTTAAAGCTCTCTACAATTCCAGTGCCTAAATCTCCATAAAAAATTGTTGGCTCTGTTGAAGAATCGTATGTAAATTCACCTGGTTCAGCGCAAATTTCTGCAACCTTACCATTATCAACAATAATCATACATTGATTATCTGCAACAGCAATAATCGAGCCATTTGAAATGATATTATCGTATCCATCTGTATTACTAGATCTTGAACCTGTTCTTTTTTGTCCTTTAGTTAAAAGTATATCATTTGAAATAGAATCACAATAGTAATACTCTCTCCATTGATCTGCTAAAACAGAGCCCACTGATCCTACTAATGATTTAATTAAACCCATAATTTTTCTCCTTTTATACAATTTTATTTTTTTAGTTATATAAATAATAATTCAAATTCATTATACTATATATTTATAAGAAATGCAAAATATTATTGATTTCATCAATCTTTTTTCACAAAAAAACAGACTTTTATAAAAAAGTCTGTTTTAAATTTATTTTGCCTTATTTATTATATTTCAGCTGTGTTTTCTTCGTCTTCAACTTCTACTTCTTTTCTTGATAAACGAGCAACAACTAATTGAATGCCTGCAAATATAGCCATTAATAGTGTCCATCTATCTACTAAAATCATAGGTAGAGTGATATCTTCTGTTAAGATAAATGTGATTGCTGAAACGATTGCAATGATAACGCTTAGTATTCTAAATGCGCCTTTGCGTTTTCTTTTTGCATCTTCTTCTTCCCATTCTTCGTCATCTTTGTTTTTGAAGTAGCTAATTAAAAGCATAATGCTTGTGATAGCTGTTAGGATTGTAAGAATTAAGTTTACTAAAGCCCATGCTGCGCCTGATGCCAATGGAACTTCTGCATCTTCAATTTCAACTTCACCAGGACCTGGTGCGAATGGTACATCTTCTTCTTCTATTTCAGTTTCAGGAGTATCATCTACGTCAGGTATTATTGGAAGTGGTATAACTGGAGCTGGAGGATCTGTTGGACCTGGCTCGATAGGAGTTGGTTCTGTTGCAACTGGAGTAATTACAACAGTTGCAAGATAAGAGTTTGTTGTGTCTACGATATCTTGAACATTGCTAAAGTTTACGCCTGCAAAGTATACTGCTGCATCTTCTTGAGATAAAACTTTTCCATCTTTATCAGCAATTAATACTTTAAATGGAATTTCATAAGTGCCAACTGCTGCTGGTGTTTCATAAGTTTCGCTTGTGAAAGATTGACTTTCTGCATCCCAAAAACGGATAGCTAATTGATATTCATCGCCATAACCTGATAATTCAATAGCGTTTGCCATGTTTATATATCCATTTGAGCCTTCGATTTTAGCAATAAAATCTGTTTGTGCTACGCCATCGCTTAATACATATCCAACATTATCAAATTGTTTAGTGTAATCAAAATCAACAGTGCGTTGAATTTGCATAATATTTGAAGCTTCTTCAGTTACAAAGTAATTTTCCATAGTTATTGTTTCTGGATAGCTAAATACTGGTCTTACATTTGCATTTGCATATGTTAATTGATAGTTGTTTGTTAAATTACCTGATTCAATTTCAGGATGAATAATTTTTATATCTTCATGTGCCCAATGATTTGCTAAATTTGAATTAACATATCCTGATAATTCAAAGAATGGTTTCGCATCGTTTGTTACAGGGTTAATTAATGTTGATGAATACCATTCTTTAAATGATACATCTCCTACATATTCGCCAACCATTTCGCCAACCCAATGTCCAGAAATTTGAGTCATTCTGTATCCATGACCTGCATAAACATCTTGAGTAACTACAAAGTTTGATCCTTGCATTAGAATTGTAGAGCCAATATTTGTATGCACAAGTCTTGGATAAATTGTTAATTCTACTTTACCTACAAGTGGTTCGTTATTTTCATCAACAATATAAATTGGTTTATCATCTGCATCATATCCTAAAACAACATTATAAGTTATAGTGTATGGTGCTACATCGCTTTGATTTAATGTTTCTTGATTTCTTTGATTGTAGTTCACCCATTTAACATCTTCTACTACATATTCAAAAGTGTTATCGCCATGCTTCGCTTCTGATGATATAACATTAATAGCTAAACCTTCATAATCTTTAAATTGTGGGTTTTCTTGTATAAATCTTGCTCTAATATCTGTATTATCTAAAGTTGTTCCGTTTGTAACTAATAATTGATTACCATCATAAACTTTATCAAAATTAATCACTTCAAAATCTGATGCAACGTTATTTTTTAATGTTACTGCTTTAAAAGATGTTGGCTGAGTAAAACTCATTACTTCAACTTGTGAACTTGTTAATTGAACAGTTTTTCCATCAACAACGCCTTCCCATCTAATTGCTTGAGTTAAAGTGTCTTTATCTAATTTTGGTATTGCATTTCCATCTAATAAATATTCGCCTGATTTAAATTCTGTGTAAAGTGAAGTAATAGCCCCGTCTAAATCAAATGTAACTTCTGATAATATTATTGGATATACTTTCATATTGCTTTGGTGAACTTTTATATTGCTAGCAATTCCAGTAACCACTCCATAATTATCATATTGCCATGTAAATCTAAGATTATTACTTGAAGTGTAGCCTGTTGAAAGTTTTTGCCCTGATGCCATCGGATATTTTGCTAAATAATCTTCATTTGAAGGTAGTAAAGTGTTAATTTCTGTATTAGAATCTTGATATCCTTCGCTTACAACATCGCCTGTGTGGCTGTATATTGTTAAATAATTAATAGTTTTATTTTCAAAAACTTCGTTATCAGCTGATTTTACTGCAAATTTAAATGAGTAAGAACGAGTGTTTCCTGCTGTTAATGAAGTCGTATCGAATGTTGCTGTTAATTTTCCTGAGTTTTCGCTAAATGTAAGCTCTGCCATTGCTTGAGAGTTGTAATCGCCATTTTCGTATAGGTGAACTGAACCTGTTGCACTAGTAGCTCCTACTGCGTTAATTGTGAAAATTCCATTTGCAAAGCTAATATTTTCAATCGCTAATTTTTCTGTTAGCTCTGGTAGAGCTGGAACTGGTATATCTTTATATGTTTTATTACTATAATCACTTAAATAAATCAGCATACTAGAAATTTTGTCTTTAAAGTTATTGCCAGAAACTCTATAGGTTACGCTAGTTTTACCTTGCACACCTTGAGCTGAGTTACCATTTACAGTGAATAAAAATAATGAAAGTCCTTGTTTTTGTGCTTCTGGTGTTACATCTACTGTAATTTCATAGTATTTAACTGAATCTTCATCATATCCTGAAGTTACTTTATAGCTTACTTTTTCTTCAAAAGTTAATGTTTTTGCATATACTTTTGTATAAGTTAAATCAGTTGTTAGACCAGCTACATCATATATATTTGTCGTTGGGTTATCTGAACGAGTTGTTTTTACTAATTTTAGTACTGTTCCATCTGCTTGTGTAAAGCTTGAATTCAAGTTATATATTTTTGAATAGTTAGTAGCAGTCGTACCTACAATATGCTCAAACTTAACTGGTTCTGCTAATTGCTTTCCATCTATATCAACAAATTCAACAGTAATAGTATATTTTTCTTCAGATACCGGAGAAACGCCAGCTTCTAAACCAAATGTCATTGCTCCTGCCATAACCCCAGCTTGTTGTGTAGCTGGCACTTCTGGTGTAGCTGTCGCTGCTGGTGCTTCTGGTGTAGCTGTCGCTGCTGGTGCTTCTGGTGTAGCTGTCGCTGCTGGT
>CAZVOQ010000047.1:0-10384 GCA_964628475.1 uncultured Oscillospiraceae bacterium
TTTATTCCAAGAACATATGCAGATGATAATGATCCACTAGACGTTTTAGTTTTATGTAGTCAAAGTATTGTTCCACTAAGTTTAGTTAGAGTTTACCCAATTGGCGTTATCACTATGCTAGACGGTGGAAAATTAGATGAAAAAATTATCGCTATACCTTTTGAAGATCCTTCTTATAACACATATAAAGATATTTCAGATCTTCCAAGCCATGTGTTTACAGAAATGAGTCACTTCTTTTCAGTTTATAAAAACTTAGAGAAAAAAGACACAGTTGTTAATGAAGTTAAAGGGGCGCAAGAAGCAAGAGAAATCATTAGTAAATGTTGTGAGAATTATCTTGAGAAATTTTGCAAATGAGATGTAGTGCCTAAAAAGAAAACAGGCCGTAAGACTAAAAAGAAATAAAAATTAAGACGATGCTATTTAACGGCATCGTCTGTTTTTTTGGATTTATTTACTTTTTTATATTCATTGCAAACATTAGTTAAATTGCAATTTTCGCATATAGCTTTTCTAGCAGTACAAACAGCTCGCCCGTGTTCAACAAATCTATGGCATAAATCATTTTGCTTTTCAGGTGCAACAACTTTTTTTAAAGCAATTTCAACTTTGTGTGGATCAGTTGATTTTATAAATCCTAATCTATTAGAAATTCTAATACAATGAGTGTCGGCAACGATGGCTGGTTGATTAAAAACATCACCCATTATTAAATTAGCACTTTTTCTCCCTACGCCAGGAAGCTTTAAAAGTAAATTTAAATCATCAGGAACGATATAATTAAATTCATCTCTTAGCATCATCATAGCGCCTTTAATATCTTTTGCTTTACTTTTTCCAAGGCCACAAGGTTTTATTATTTTTTCAATTTCGATTGCATCGGCATCTGCTAGAGAATCAATAGTTGGGAATTTTGCAAATAGAGAAGGGGTTGTTGCATTAACTCTCAAATCTGTGCATTGCGCTGATAGCCGAACTGCAACTAATAATTGCCAAGCTCCATCATTATCTAAAAAGCAGCTTGCAACAGGATAAGTTTGCTCTAATAAAGAAACGATTTCGGCTGCTTGTTTTTTTGTTTTCATATATAAATATCCTTTTCTGTTAATTTTCTAAGCTTAATTTATTTTATCACAAAATGATTTTGTATGTAAAGAGATATTAAACATTGTCTTTTTAAATTAAGTGGAGTATAATTTAATATAGAAAATTAATTAAAAGGAGATAATATAATGGCTTTTATATACTCAACTCTTTATTCAAAGACTTTAGCACAAAATATGCATTTAGATTTATTTTTGCCAAATGATTTATCAGATAAGAAAATTAGAAAACCAAGGGGATTGATTTATTTTTTACACGGATTAAGCTCTAGCGAAAGGGAATTTCGTGAATACACAGCTGTTAATAGGTATGCAAGAGAAAATAATTTAGCTGTTGCGTTTGTGTCGGCACCTTTTGGATTTTATACTGATATGAAATATGGATTTAAATATTTCACATATTTAACTGAGGAATTACCAGCATTATTAAAAAGCTTATATAATTTATCTTTTTCAAGAGAAAAAACAATGGTTGCCGGATTATCTATGGGCGGATATGGTGCATTAAAGCTAGGGCTTACAAGGCCAGATATATATGGAGTTATTGCTGCTTTTTCAGGTGCTGTTGATTTGCTGGGTATGAAAGAATCATTAAAAGACACTCAAGATTTAAATACAATAGCAGAAAGAGATAGTGTGTTTGTGCCAGTTTTTGGTGAAGAGTTAGATATTAAAAATGAAGATGATTTATTTTATCTTGCAAATAAAGTGGCAAAACTTGAAAAAGAAAAGCAACCAAGAATATTTACAGCCTGTGGAAAACAGGATGATTTATATTTTTTATATGATCAGAATATTAAATTTAAAGAGCATTTAAATACACTTGATTTAAAAGAATTTAAATATATGGAGTGGGACGGTGTACATGATTATTCTTTTTGGGATAGAGCGATGATGCATGCAGTTGGATTTTTTATGCAAAATAAATATGATGAGAAAAAGATAAAGCTTTGGCTATAGAACGAATTATATCTGATAATTCGTTCATGAATAAACTAATCTTGCTTGCAAGAAAATAGCAAGCATATTGCTTAAAAGCAATACCGAATAGTTTATTATATAAAATGTAAATTAGAACGAATTATATTTGATAATTCGTTTATGAATAAACTAATCTTGCTTACAAGAAAAATAGCAAGCATATTACTTAAAAGTAATACCGAATAGTTTATAAAATATTTATGGACAATTAAAATAAATGAAGTATAAACAATGAAAAGGAAAAGCATTTAAATGAATAAACCATTAGCAAGTCTCTTGCGACCTGAAAAATTAGATGATGTGTGTGGACAAACTCATCTTTTAAATAAAAATGCTGTTTTTAGAAAAGCAATTGAAAATGGCGTTTATCAAAATATGATTTTCTATGGACCATCGGGGATAGGCAAGACAACAGTTGCAACTATTATTGCGCAAATGGCCGATAAAAGACTTTTTAAATTAAACGGAACACAAGCATCGACTGCGGATATTAAAGATATTATTTCTCAAATAGACACGCTAGGCAGTGAAAATGGAATTTTACTATATCTTGACGAAATTCAATATTTAAATAAAAAACAGCAACAATCTTTATTAGAAGTTTTAGAAGATGGCTCGGTTACATTAATTGCATCAACTACTGAAAATCCTTATTTTGCTATTTTTAATGCGATACTTTCAAGAAGTACTATTTTTGAGTTTAAGCCATTATCGATTGAAGATATAAAAACAGGGCTTACTAAAGGCTTAATTAAAATGAAAGCAGAAAAGAAAGTTTCGGATGAGGTTCTAGAAGCTATCGCAAGAGGTTGTGGGGCTGATTTAAGAAAAGCTTTTAACGCATTAGAATTATTAGTTGCAGCGGCTGGGAATAAAAAAGTTACGGTTGAAATGGCAAAGCAGGTTTCTCAAAGGTCATCCAATAGATTTGATAATCATGCAGATGAGCATTATAATCTATTATCGGCACTGCAAAAATCTATAAGAGGCTCAGATGCTAATGCCGCTTTATTCTATCTTGCAAGGCTTTTAGATGCAGATGCAATGCTTTCGGCGATAAGAAGAATTTTAATTATTGCATGCGAAGATATAGGCCTTGCTTACCCAATGGCAATTCCAATAGTTAAATCTTGCTGTGATATAGCACTTCAAACAGGCATGCCAGAAGCAAAAATTCCCCTAGCCGATGCAGTTGTGCTGCTTGCCACTTCCCCTAAAAGCAATTCTGCGTATGTGGGATATAATAGGGCGAATATGGATTTAATTGAAAAAGGCTTTTCAGATGTTCCAGATTATTTAAAAGATTCAAATGCAATAGCACAAAAATCTTTAAAAGCAAAAGAAAGATACAAGTATCCACACGATTACGAAAATCATTGGGTGCAACAAGATTATCTACCAAAAGAATTAAAAGGCTCTGTGTATTATGAATTTGGCGATAATAAGATAGAACAAACGGCTAAAATATACTGGGATAAGATAAAAAGAATAAGATAATTTAATTTACAAAATGTAATAAATTCTGATAAAATATCAAATAGTAAATAAATTTGTCGGATTGCTGTAATATATCTTAGAGAAATTGTATACAACTTTTCACAAAATTATAACTTATACAGGTTATCATATTATTATAATTTATTTTATAAATAACGAAAGCGAGGCTTATATGAAAATATTAGTAGTAGATGATGAACCGAGAATAAGAGAATTTATTGGACAATATTTAACAATCTCAGGCTATGACGTTGAGGGTGCTAAAGACGGAGTTGAAGCACTAACGAAGGTGGCTAAGGGTGATGTTGATTTATGTATATTAGATGTTATGATGCCATTTATGGATGGGATAACATGCCTTAAAGAAATGAGAAGCAGAGGATTTAAAACTCCTGTTATCATTCTTTCTGCAAAAGGCGAAGAATACGATAAAATTACTGGCTTTGATGCTGGTAGTGATGATTATATAGTAAAACCTTTCTCACCTAAAGAATTAGTAGCAAGAGTAAAGGCTGTTTTACAAAGAGCAAATCCTGATTTAATCGAAACTAAAGAAAGATATATTTTCTCTGATTTAGTTATTGATGTTCCAAGTCACAGCGTTAAAATTAAAAACGAAATTATTAATGTAACTCCAAAAGAATTTGATTTACTAGTATGTCTAGTTCAAAATAAAGGCGTTGCGTTAAGTCGTGAAAGAATTTTATCAAAAGTTTGGAATTATGATTATTTCGGCGAAGATAGAACAGTTGATACGCATATTAAAATGCTAAGAAGCCATCTAAAAGATTATAGAGATTGTATTGTTACAGTTTGGGGTGTGGGGTATAAATTTGAACCTAAGGAATAATTAATAGATGAGAAGTTTAAAATCTAAATTGACAATTGCTTTTATAGCAGTGTGCTTTGTTGTAATAATGATGATATGGGCAGTTTTATCGCTTTCTTTTTCAGAAACATATTATGCTGCAACTCAGCTTGAAATTGCAACTACCCTTGAAAAAGCGGTTAATGCTTTAAACGATGGTGGGCATAAATTCGATGATGAAACTATTGATGAAATATCAACTTATATGTCGCAAGGATTTTGCATAGAAGTTGCCGATGTAAATGGCGATGGAGTGCTTTTACTTGAGGGTATTGGCGATGCTTGTCAGCTACATGGAGCAAAAGAAGACGAAATTTTTTCAGATCAAAGGCGTTTAAATACTGATTTATCAAAAGAGATAAGGGAAAGTGTTTTTGCTAATGAAATATTTAATCAAGATTTAATAGATGATTACGGAAATACTCAAATTCTAAGAGGAAAGCTCACAGATTCGGATTATTCAGTTATCGTATCAACTAATCTTGCAAGAACAGACTCTATAGTTGGGATTGTTTCTAATCAAATTACAATAATAACTTTCTTTGCTATAATTCTAGCTTTTATTATTTCTTCAATGCTCGCAACAAATTTCACAAGACCAATAGCTGTTTTATCAAAAGCCACTAAAGAGATTGCAAAGGGTAACTATCGAGTTAAACTTAAAATCCAAGAAGGTAAAGATGATGAAATTGTTCAATTAGCAAAAGATTTTAATACGATGGTTGAAGAAATTGAAAGCACACAAGAGATGCAAAAAGATTTAATTGCCAATATTTCTCATGATTTAAGAACCCCACTAACTATTATTAAAGGCTACGCAGAGAGCATTAAAGATATAACTGGCGATAATAAAGATATGCGTGAAAATCAATTAGAAACTATTATAGATGAAACGGATAGATTATCTTTAATGGTTGGCTCTGTTTTAGAATATGCAAAATTAAATCAAAAAACATATAGATTAAATGTTGTGCAATATGATATTGCAGATATGCTAAAGGATATAGTTGAGTTTTATTCGTATAGAGCTCAAACAGAAGAAAAAGAAATAACTTATGAGGGTGTGGATTCTGCATTTATATTTGCAGATGCTGCTTTAATAGAAAGAGTTCTTCATAATTTTATTTCAAATGCCCTTTTACACACTGCAAAGAGAGAAAATATAGTGGCATCTGTTAAAAATTTAGATGATGGCAAAATAAAAATATCAATTAGAGATTTTGGCTCTGGAATTGCAAAAGAAGATATAAAACATATTTTTGACAGATATTATCGCTCAAGAAAAGATACAGGCAAGCAAGGAACAGGCCTTGGGTTAACAATTGTTAAATCTATTTTGGAAAACCATGGATTTGAATATGGTGTTGAGAGCGAAATAGGACAAGGTAGCGAATTTTATTTTATAGTGTAATCTAATCACGTTTATATTGAATTTATATTACTTTTTTGATATAATAACTACCGAATAAGACTTTTATTAAAAGGAGATAGAAAAAATGGTTGTAACAAGACAAACTAATCTAGGTGAAATTTTAGATACTGATAGATCAACAGCAACATACTTTATGGAAATTGGTATGCATTGCCTTGGTTGCCCAGCTTCAAGAATGGAAAACATTGAGCAAGCTTGTATGGTGCATGGCGTTGACCCAGACGCTTTAATTGAAAAATTAAACGCACACTTTCAAAACGCATAGAATTAGCTTAAATGAAACATAAAAGTATAGGCAGTCGTTTATTAATGGCTGCCTCTTTTGTTGATAATGGGAATGTTGTTTGTGATGTTGGGTGCGATCATGGAAAACTCTCATTGTATTTAATAAAAGAAGAAAAAGCTAAAAAAATATTTGCAACAGATATAAATAAATTACCACTTCAAAAAGCAATAGAATTATTTAAAGTAAATAATTTAACTCAAAAAGCGCAGTTTTTTTTAACAGACGGCTTATCAAATGTTGAAAACTTTGAAGAGATAAGCCATGTTGTTATTGCAGGCCTTGGTGGGAACACTATGGCAGACGTTATTAATGCAGCTGAGTTTATTAAAAAACAAAAAACAAAATTAGTTTTATTGCCAGCACAAAATGCTAGTAAAATAAGAGAATATTTATATTTAAATGGATTTAAAATATTAAAAGAAGAAACAGTTGCTGAAAATAATAAATTTTATAGCTGTATTCTTTGCGAATATTCAAATGAAATTAAAACACCAAGTGTTTATGATATCTTTATTGGAGAAATAAAATTTAAAAATACTCTTAGTGATATTGGATATTTTAAAATGGTTTTGGGGCAACTTGAAAAAATACAAAAAGGCTGTATAATAAGAGAAGGTAAAAAAAATATAGATATAGAAAATGCTATAAATAAAATTCAAAGTTTTTTATAGCTTAAAATAGAGAGGGAAATTCATGGCTTTAGATGCTATTACAATATCGCTATTATCAAATGAAATTAATACTATTTTAGAATCTTCACGAATAGATAAAATACATCAGCCTTCAAAAGATGAGGTTGTTTTGCATTTTAGAAAACGTGATGGCAATTTAAAATTATTAGTTTCTGCAAGAAGTGGCTCGGCTAGAATATGTGCAACAAAAGAGGTGTTTGAAAATCCACAAACCCCTCCATCATTTTGTATGCTACTTCGTAAATACCTTTCAGGAGCAAGATTTATTTCTTCAAACTATGTTAAAGGTGAAAGAATTATTATGATTTCATTTTTAGCAACTAGCGAAATTGGTGATTTAGTTAATATCGATATGGCCATTGAATTAATGGGTAGATATGCAAATATAGTTTTAATTAATAAAGATGGTAAAATTATAGATGCAATGAAAAGAGTTGATGCTGATGCTTCAAGCATACGTCAGCTTTTGCCAGGACTTGATTATAAACTGCCGCCAAACAGAGAAAATCCAAGATTAATTGAAGAACCAAAAGAAGTTATAAAAAAAGTTGTGGCTTATGAAGGGTTAGTTTCTCAAAGTTTTATGAAAAATACTCAAGGGCTAGGTGCAGTAATAGCAAGAGAGATTGCACATTTAGCTTCTTTAGATGATGTTTATTCAGATAGCCTTGATTTAAATCAAAAGATGAAATTAGATTTTGCAGTTGAAAAAGTTGTGAATTATTATCATAACCCAATTTTTACAACAGTGTTTGATGAAACAGAAAAACCAATTGAATTTAGCTTTATGCCTCTTACTCAATATGGAGATATAAAGATGGTTCACTATAAATCTTTAAATGAATTATTAGATGAATACTATTCAAAAAAAGATAAACAAGAAAGATTAAGACAAAAAGGAAAAGATTTGTATAGATTAGTTTCTAATCTTTTAGAAAGAAATATTAGAAAATCAGCCTTAAGAAAAGAAGATTTAATAAAAAGTGAAAATAGTGAGCCTTTAAGAATTAAAGGCGAATTATTAACTGCGAATTTATATCAATTAGAAAAAGGTATGAACACAGTTAATGTGCTTAATTATTATGATAATACTCAAATGCAAATTAAACTTGATCCAAGATTAACAGGAAATGAAAATGCACAAAAATATTTTAAAGATTATAAAAAGAAGCAAACAGCAGTTAAAATATTAAAAGATTTAATATTGCAAGATGAAATTGAATATGAGTATTTAAAAAGTATTGAATATATCATTAGCGAAGCTGAAAACGAGCAGGAATTAATGAATATTAGAAATGAATTATATGAAGCAAGATATATAAAATATTTTAAAACAAAAACTAAAAAACAAAAAGCATTAGATTTTATTAAATATATTTCCTCAGACGGATTTTTAATTTTAGTAGGTAGAAATAATTTGCAAAATGATAAATTAACAATGAAAACGGCAAGGGGAAAAGATTTATGGTTTCACACTAAAAACGCTCCTGGTAGCCATGTTGTTGTTATGAGTCAGGGGCAGGATATACCACTTCAAACTCAAAATGAAGCAGCTATGCTAGCTGTTTTTCATTCAAGTCAAAAGGAATCTTCAAAAGTTGCCGTAGATTATACCTTTGTTAAAAATATAAAGAAAACAAATGATTTAAAGCCAGGTATGGTTATATACGATACAAATGAAACAGCGTATATAACGCCTGATATGGCTGTTATTAATAATTTGCAAAAGCAGTAAATCAAATTTTTAAGAAGGGAAATTATATAATATGATTAAAAATAAACTAGTTAATGTATTTTATATTATATTTTTGTTTTTATTTTCACTCACAACTTTTAACACTATATTTAATAATTTTTATTTTGATTATAAATGGTTTGTAGTTTTGCCAATAGCAGTAGTTTGGATGTTATTGTTTGTTTTGATTTTTAAATTTATTCAATCTAAAGAGCAGTGGCTAAATAATAATACATTTAAAGGGCTGTTAGGCTTTTTTACAATCCTTACAATAACTCAAATTCTAATGTATTATTTTGCAGCAGGCTATCCAGCGCATGATTTAGAGAGAGTTTTTACGGGAGCTTATAACTATACTATATCTGGGGAGATATTAGATCCATATCTTGATTATTTTTATAAATATCCCAATAATATGCCACTTACAATTGTTTTGCAGTTTATATTTCGGGCATTTTATAAATTTGGGTTTACTAATTTTTTTATAGTTGGCTCTTTATTTAATGGATTTTGTATCCAACTTGCATATTTATTTGTTTTTTTAATAATTAAAGAAATAATCAGTAAAAAATATGCTTTTTTCTCTTTAGCAGTTTTATACTTATATCTTACTTTACAAACATATATATCTGTGTTTTACACAGATACTACAACTATGCTGTTCCCTTTAGCTATTATTTATTTTTCAATTAAAATATACAATAGCGAGGAATTTAAAGAGCAGATTATCTATATAGCATTATTATCTATCTTTGCTGGTTTTGGAACAAAATTAAAATACTCTGTTATTATTGCTTTTATAGCAGTTGTTATTGTGTTTTTATTAGATAAAAAATTAAAAAAAATAATTGCGATGTCGCTAGGTATTTTAATAGGGTATAGCTGTGTGTCGTTTTTTATAGATGGCTTTATGTATAAAAATATTTTAGATAAAGATTTAGCAGAAGAATTAAAAACTCCATTTATAGCATGGATTGCAATGGGCTTAGATGGAGAGGGTATTCATAGTTCTAATGATAATCATTTTATATGGGCACAGGAAACACAAGAAGATAGGGTTGATGCTTCTTTAATGCTAATAGAGCTTCGCTTAGAAGAAAAAGGCTTTTTTGGCTATATGTCATTTTTAAATAAAAAAATGGTGCGTGGATTTGGAAGCGGAAACCTTGATTATATAAACACAGCGGCAGATTCTCCAATGAAGCAAAACTTTATGGATGATATACTCAATGAAGATGGAAAATATAATGATATATTTGATAATATTATTCAAGGCTATCATATAGTTGTTATGATAACAATGATTTTTAGTGTGGGCTTATCAATGGCATTAAAAAATAGAAAATTTTTAATATTTCAAATATCCTCACTAGGGCTTTTATTGTTTTTATTACTATGGGAAACAGGCACAAGATATCTACTGAATTATTATCCTATTTTGATAATTACAGGAATTATATCCATATTTTATTTTTATTTTGATTATAATAAGATTGATGATTATAAAATATATAGAAGATAACAGTAATTTAATAATAGTATAGATAAATTAAAGCTTTATTAATAATTTATCTATACTATTATTTTTATATTATGATATAATAGAAAAGCTGTAAATAAGAGATTATTTAATAATGTTTGTTTTGTTGTGTACAATATGCACAATAAAATTCTTATTTAGTTAACGTTTTATTGTTTATTCGTATGAAAATAAAATAAATGATAAAATGTATTGTATTTTCTATAAAAATGTAGTAAAATACTTAGGCGACTGCAAAGAAAAGCGT
>CAZVOQ010000048.1:0-10300 GCA_964628475.1 uncultured Oscillospiraceae bacterium
CCTGTTGCAAGCCCTAAAACACTACTTGGATTATCAATAATATCATTTGCAAATTCATCGCTTATTTTATTGCACATTTCTTCATAAGTGCTAACTTTATAAACTTTCATATTTTAGTAATTCCTCTTAAAAGCTATTATTTTTTATAAACAACATTTCCGTTTACAATCGTATAAATAACATCAAATTCTTTGTTTATTATAGTGTAATCGGCACAAAGTCCGTTTTTAATATTTCCTATTTTGTCTTCCATTTTTAAATATTTTGCTTGATTTATAGAAGTTAGCTTAGCTAAATCTTCCATAGAAACTTGAGTTTTATTATAAAAATTTTTAAGCCCATCAATAAAATTCAAAACACTTCCTGCTAAAACATCTCCTGGCAATGTGCATTTTCCATTTTTCAAAGTAACTTCTTGGCCGCCTAAATCATATTGTCCGTCTTTAAGACCACCTGCACGAATGCAATCTGTGATTAACAAAATTTTATCAACACCTTTTATATTTTTAACTAATGAATATAAATTATTATTAATATGTATATCATCACAAATTAATTCAACATAAGAATCATTTGTAAAAGCAGCACCAACACATCCAGGATTTCTATGATTTAATCCTGTCATTGCATTAAAAAGGTGAGTAAATGATTTTGCCCCATTTTTAATTGCTAATGATGCCGTTTCATAGTCTGCACCTGTGTGAGCTATTGAAAAATTAAAATCATCTTTATATTTTGAAATAAAATTAATTGCATTATCTATCTCAGGTGCAATAGAAATAATTTTAATAACATCTTTGTTATTTAAAATTAAATTTTCATCTATAGGATAAATCCCTTCTTCAGGTTGTGCGCCTTTTTTCTCTTTATTAATAAATGGTCCTTCTAAATGAACGCCTAAAACTTTTGCACCTATCTTACTTTGAGTTTTTTTATAATCTTTAACATTATCTAAAGCTACTTGCAATATTTCTTTTGGCATAGACATTGTAGTTGGCAAAAATGATGTTACACCATTTTTAACAACACCCTCGCTTATAATATTAATAGCTTCATAGCTTGAGTCCATAGTGTCTGAGCCTAAAAATCCATGAATATGAACATCAATAAAACCTGGGAATACATATTCGCCATTTAATTTAATTTCTTCAATTACATTTTCTTTATTTAGGTTTTCATCTAAAATCACTTCAATAGTTTTTTCATTATAAACTAAAGAATGATTATCTATAAATTTCCCCTCATAAAACACTTTCCCACCTGAAATTATTTTCATACTAATGTCAATTCCTTTCTAATCGTAGCTTACTTAATTTTTGGCAAACTAGCTGCTGCTATCGACTGCCCTACTCTACGCATTTTTTCATCAGGAGTTACTAATTTAATTTTATCAAATAGTTCTTTAAATTCCACTTCTAAAACTTTATTTGCATTTTGAATAATTAAATCTCCACCTTTGCCTGATAAAACTCTACCTAATAATAAAACTTTATTAATATCGTAAAATTCTGCATAGTATGCTAGTGCATAACCTAAGTATATACCTATACTTTCGTATATTTTTCTTGCACCTTCATGATTTTCTTCCATTAATTTTTGCACAACTTTTAATTTTTCAGCTGGATACAGTCCATCTTCAAATTCTATGCCTGCATTTGGTGATAGTTTTATAACTGCATCTTGAGAGAAATAGCTAGTTCCAACGCCAATATCCAGCGACCATTCGTCCATTAGAGCATCTTCGCTATAATCAACAGGCACGAAAGCTAATTCATTCAGCCATCCTGTGATATTGCCATTTTTATCAACATAGCCAACAGCTTCACTTGTGCCCATTGCAATTCCTAAAATTCCATTTTCATTCATGCTCATTGCACCAGCTAAAGCAGTTACATCGCCATCGTTTGCAACTTCTATTGGCACATCGCCGATAGCTTTTGCAGCAGTGTAGTAAATTTGTCTTACAACTTTATCAAAATCTTCTTTTGAAACTTCTCTAAATAAACTTGCAGCTCTTGGCTCATTATCAATATAAATACCAGCACTACTAATACCAATAGCATCAACTCTTGGCATTTTTTCTGCTGCCATTTTAAAAGACTCAATAATACCATCTAAATGATATTGAGGATCTTTAGTTATTTTTGGATGCCAAACTGTTTCTGTTGAGAAAATTGTTTCACCATTAACAACAGCTGAAACTTTTCTATCACTTCCACCAGCGTCAAAACCTATTCTATATCCATCTAAATTTCTTCCAACAGATTTTGAAGCGTCGCTTGATTCTGGAACATCAAAAAAATCAGCAAATTCAACTGTAAAAGTTTCATTATAAACTCCGCCTATAAAATCAGCATCAAAATTTCTTTTTCCGCCTATTCTATAAGCATCTTTTAAATATTCTCCTATATAATCTGGACCTGAGAATATAATTTTATATCCGCCTTTTACCCAAATTAAAGATTTTACAAATCTTTCTACATATATTTTATTATCTTCATTTTTTCCAGCACTTTCTGGGAAAATTTCGATAATAGTTGTTGCCACAAAATCTCCAGCTCCAACAATTGCAACTTTCACTAATTCTTTTTCTTTATATTCTTTTAAAGCCTTTTTATAAGCTCTATTTTCTAAAGAAATAGGACGAAATCCTTTATCTAATTCTGGAATAAATTTTGGTGTACACTTAAAAGTTTTCATATAAGGTATTCCTTTCTACCCTTTTAATCATCTTTAATTATTCTGATTTTAAATATTCTTCTGGTTTAAAATCAAATTTTGCATCTAATGGGAATAATGGTCTTGGAACTTTTGTATAAGGCAGAGTTTTTAAATCTTCATTTGTTGAGCCTTTTGAAAGTGCCATTATACTTCTTTTTGCAACTTCTTCGTGTGGTGCAGTTAAATATCCTAATTTGCAAACAACTAAATCTGCATCTCTTGGATCTCTTCCTAAATCTTCATACATTTCAGGAGTTACAAATCCAACGTGTTTTTCTGCTAAAACTATATCTACCCCATTGCAAGAAAATAGAGCTAAATCGCCTTTAAGCATATCTTTTTGCCATTTTTCAACATATGCTTTAACTATTCCTTTTAAAGTTAGTGGTTGTGTAGTAGCATTATCAAATTTTGCACCGAATGTTAATGTGATTTCATCGCCAACTTTACCCTCGCAAGCCTTTGTAGCTTCTGGGTCATAAATTCCACCATATATAACATTATTTTTTAAATCTTTTGTTCTTTCATCATCTAAAAGAAGTTTTAAAAATCCTGTGCAATCAGAAGATGAGCCTGCTGTTGGGTTATCTCCTGAATCTGAAACATAAACAGGTGTATCGCCTTCTTTAACAGCTTTAAATGCTACATCAATAGCTTCTTTTTCTGGATATGTTTCTGTGTGGAATGTGAAATCCTCTAATCTTTCCCACATAGTGTTTGCAAGTCTTACAGCTGTATTCTCAGCTTTTTCTTTACTATCTGCCACAACAAAAACTGCAACTGATGAATCTTCATTATCAGCCCAAGGGAATCCCATTAAATAAGAAGTTGCATATATACCTTCTTGTTTTTCTGTTTGTCTTAACTCATTTATTAAATCAATCATCGGCTGTGTGTTTGTTGATGATTGTTCACCTGCTACTAAAAATGGTACTCTAACCCAAGCTTTATGAGTTTTTATGCCTTCTTCTAGTGCTAGAATTGTCATTTTCGCTGCATGCTCACCAGTTTCAGTACAATCTGTGTGAGGAGCGCATTTATATCCAACAAAGCCATCGCAATTATCAAACATTTCTTTTGTCATTGTTGTGTGCATATCTAGTGAAGAATAAAATGGTATATTTGGTAAAATAGCTTTTAACTCTTTTAATAATACACCTTCTGCTTCTCCAAGGCCTGATATTCTCATCGAGCCGTGTAAAGATAAGCAAACTGCATCGATTGGCTTTATTTCATTTTCTTTTTTAGCTATATCAAGAATTTCCTGTTTTATCCCCATATAAAAGTTGTAATCAACTTCCCCATTTGGAACTGCTCTGCAAGAAACAGTTGGGATAACTTCATAATTTTTATCTAATAATGTTTGAATAACACCTGAAAGAGAATCATTCTTTCTCATGTTTTCGATTAGCTCTTCTCCTCTTAAAACTCTAAAATCATTTTCGCCTGCAATAATCGGATTAAATGAATTTGATTCATGATGCAAAGCACCAACTAATATTCTTTTCATAACCTTGTCCATACCTTTCTGTATGTCTATGTTTTGCAATCTTGTTGCAATGTAAAATAAGCTTAATATTTTAATAATTAAATTATTAATCAAATATTGAATTAAGAGCAAGCAAGCCTACTCCCAATGAAGTTTCACTAATATCATTTTGTGAAATTAGTAGTTTAATAGAAGTGGATGTAGTTTTATTTATAAGTTCTATTTCTTTTACAAACATACTTAAAAATTCATAAAAACTATCAATCATCTCTCCTGAAATAATAATTAAGCTTGGATTGTAGCAATGCTGCAATATATCTAAAATTAATAAAAAAGCATTTTTAAAATCTTCAATTAATTTTATTGCCCAGTCTTCATTATTATTATAATATAGTAATATCTCTGATACATCTGAAATATTATCATTATATTTTTTAGCATCTCTTAATAAAAATTTTCTTGCTACCTTTGTTTGTAAGCAGCCAATATTTCCACAGTCACATTCTTGACCATCTCTGCCAATAGCAATATGACCAACTTCGCCTGCTGCATTATTAGTGCCCCTTACAATAAAGCCTTCACTTATTCCAACAGCTGAAACACCATCCCCAATAAAAAGCCCAACCACACAAGTATTATTTAATATATCTTTATTATCTTTTTTTGCTATAATCCTTGCTTTAGTATCGTTTTCCACTTCAATTGGCTTTAAAAAAACTGATGAAAATATCTGTTTAACATTAACATTTTCCCATTTTAATTGTGTTGAATAATTAACTATTCCTTGATTATTATCAACAATACCTGGAACAGAAATTCCAACACCAACAACTTTTTTATATGAGATTTTATTTGCACTAAGTAGTTTTTTTGAAAAATCACAAAGATATTGCGCTAATTTAATAATATCCATCTGGCTATTATTATTTTTTTCTTTATGATTTAAAACTATTTCCCTATTTAAATTTAAAACAGTGAAAATTACACTTTCTTTTAAAATAGCAATGCCAATAGAATAGGCAGATTCTGGTATCACATTAAGCGTTACTCTATTTCTGCCAACACCTTTTGAATAGCTTTCGCCCTCTTTTACATATCCATTTTCTATTAGAAATTGGGTAACACGAGTTATGCTAGTTGTACTTAATTTTGTTTCTTTAGCAATTTCAACTCTGGATAGCTCTTTATTCAAAAGCAATGTATTTAATACAAGCTCAATATTATTTTTTCTAATGTATTCTTGATTTTTTGGCATGCTTTTCACATTCCTTTCCGAATGTTACTACTTTAGATACTTTAATGATAAAGCTCAAAGTTTATTACTTTAAGCTTTATCATTTTTAATATTTTAAGTTTATTTAAAAGAATGTACTATATCAGCACAAGTTTTAAATTCTACTGGATCTGTTCTCCAAATTTCATATTCAGAAAGTGAAGGTAATCCCATAGCAACTGTTTCTTTTCTATACTTCATTTCACTGTCTATACTGCCTTTTCTTCCTGTAGTGTGAAAAGTTGTAATTCCGGTGTGGTCGTGTAGCATTTGGATATTGTGCTTTTTAACGCCTGCACCTGCCATAATATCAATTCTTCCAGCAGCTTTTTCATTAACTTCTTTTAATAAATCTTTACCAGCGACTACATCACTTTGCTGACCTGATGTTAAAATAGTGTTTATGCCAAGCTCTATTGCTTCTTCTAGGGTTTTTAATGGATCACGAGTCATATCAAAAGCTCTATGCAGAGTTACTTCTAGGCCTTTTGCACACTCCATTAATCTTTTCATTCTTTGAATATCTAAATCGCCATCTTTTGTTAAAGTGCCTATAACAACACCATTAACGCCTAAATCTTTAAACATTTTAATTTCTTCACACATTAAGTCCATTTCGCTTTCTGTATACAGAAAATCTCCAAAACGTGGACGTATTAAAACATTTATTTTCACATCGCTTTGTGCTTGAACTTGTTTTACAACAAATGGTGATGGAGTAGTTCCCCCAATAACAAGGTTTGCGCAAAGTTCTAGCCTGTCAGCGCCATTTTCAAAAGCTTCTTTGCAAGATTCAAATGAATCTACGCAAGCTTCAATAATTGGTTTTTTCATTATAATTCCTCTCTTTCTTGTCGTATCTTAATATAAATGACATGAAACGAAATGCCCTGGATTAACTTCTTTTTGCACCGGTCTTTCTTCGTGGCAAATAGGTTTTACATATCTGCATCTAGCAGCAAAAGGGCAACCTTTTGGAAGATTAATTGTGCTTGGGATATCGCCTTCTAATATAATTCTTTCTTGCTTATTATCAGGATCTGGAATTGGAACTGCTGATAACAATGCTTTTGTATAAGGATGAAGTGGATTTTTATATAAATCTTCTTTAGTAGATAATTCAGCTAAAAATCCAAGATACATAACACCTATTCTATCAGAAATCATTTCAACAACTGATAAATCGTGAGATATAAACATATATGTTAAGCCATATGTTGTTTGAAGATTATGTAAAAGATTTAATACTTGAGCTTGAATTGAAACGTCTAGTGCTGAAATTGGCTCATCCGCTATAATTAATTTTGGATTAACTGTTAAAGCTCTTGCTATTCCTATTCTTTGCTTTTGTCCGCCTGAAAATTCATGAGGAAATCTTTTTGCATGCTTTGGGCTAAGCCCTACAATTTTTAATAATTCATAAACCTTTTTTAATCTTTCTTCTTTGCTTTTATATTTATACATCTCATCATCAGGAGAAGCATTTTGGCTATGAATTAATAAAGGCTCTGCAATTAAATCTTCAACTCTCATTCTAGGATTTAAGCTTCCAGCTGGATCTTGGAAAATCATTTGCATATCTCTTCTTAAAGGGCGAACTTCATCTTGGCTCATATTAGTGATATCTATGCCATTAAATTCAATAGTGCCCTCATTTGGAGTTAATAGATGATTAATAAGCCTACCTGTTGTACTTTTTCCACAGCCTGATTCACCAACTATTGAAAAAGTTTCACCTTCGTAAATATCAAAACTAATATTATTAACAGCATGAACGAATTTATCAGCTCTTCCTAACAAATTTTTTCCTACTGGGAAAGTTTTCGAAACATTTTTTAAGGAAACGATTTTTTTCATATTAACCTACTCCTTCTACTGATAACCAGCAACTAACTTTTTGATTTTCCCCTACTTTTGTTAGTGGAGGTTGCTGAGTTTTGCATTTTTCCATACAATGCTTACATCTTGGTGCAAATCTACAGCCTTGTGGCATTGATGTTAAATCAGGAACGCTACCAGGAATACTAGGAAGCACTTTAACGCCTGAGCCTAGCTTTGGAACTGAAGCGATAAGCCCTTGGGTGTATGGATGCTTTGGACTTTTGAATAATTGATGCACAGGTGCTTCCTCAACTATTTTACCAGCATACATTACAACAACTCTTGAGCATATTTCTGCAACCACTCCCAAATCGTGAGTAATTAATAGAATTCCCATTCCTTTGTCTTTTTGAATTTTTTGCATTAAGTCTAGAATTTGTGCTTGGATTGTAACGTCAAGAGCCGTTGTTGGCTCATCTGCTATTAATAATTCTGGCTCACAGCTCATTGCCATAGCAATCATAACTCTTTGGCTCATACCACCTGAAAGCTGGTGAGGATAGTTTTTAAGAACACGATTTGGATCTGGAATACCAACTTGCTCTAATATCACTCTTGCTTTTTCAAGTGCCTGTTCTTTAGATAAATCTGTGTGAAGTCTAATGCCTTCCATTAACTGTTTATCTATTCTCATAGCTGGATTTAAGCTACTCATTGGCTCTTGGAAAATCATGCTAAGCTTATTTCCTCTAATTTTTCTAATTTCTGAATCAGATTTTTTTAGTAAATCTTCTCCATTAAATAAAACTTCACCATTAGTAACTTTACCTGTAGTATTTTTAAACAGTTGCATTATTGAAAGTGATGTAACACTTTTACCACATCCACTCTCGCCAACAAGGCCTACTATTTCGCCTTTATTTATATCAAAACTTACGCCGTCAACAGCTGTAACACTCTTTGTTTTACTACTAAAAAATTCTGTGCGCAAATCTTTTACTGATAATATTTTTTCACTCATTTAAATGCTCCTTTCATTAATTTAATTTTGGATCAAGAGTATCCCTTAACCCATCACCAAACAGGTTGAAAGCGAGTACTGTAATAAAAATTATTAAACCTGGATAGAAAATCATATGAGGTGATGTATCCATAAAGCTTCTGCCTTGTGAAAGCATTGCGCCCCATTCTGGCTCAGATGTGCTTGCACCGTATCCTAAAAAGCTTAGAGAAGATGCAGCCATAATAGCAGAACCAATTCTCATAGTGAAATTAACTATTAAAGATTGGATTGTGCCTGGGAATATATGTTTAAATAATACCCTTGGGCTTTTACATCCTAAACTCTCTGCAACTTCAATATATAAAGAACCTTTAACAGATAAAGTTGCACTTCGCATTATCCTTGCAAAACTTGGAACGGTGAATACCATAACGGCTATAAATACATTAATAGAACCAGGCCCTATAATTGCAACGATAGCAATAGCTAAAAGTATATCTGGAAAGCTAAAAAGCACATCAGATGTTCTCATTACTAGCATTTCAATTATACCGCCATAATATCCTGACATTAGCCCTAATATTGTTCCGATTGCTGCACCTATAACAACTGATGATAATGATATACCAAGTGTTAATCTTGTTCCTGCAAGCATACGGCTAAAAATATCTCTACCAAAGTTGTCTGTGCCAAATAAATGCTCTGCACTTGGCTCAGCAAAAGTATTATAGTAATCAAACGCTGCTGGATCATACGGTGTTAAATATGGGCCAACTATTGCTAATAAAAGTAATACAATAATTACAATAAACCCCACCACCGCTGTTGGTCTTTTACAAAACTTTTTTATAAACGCTTTTGTTCTGCTGCTACTTTGAGCAGCTATATTTTCATCAACATACTCTTCATCTACTAGTATGCTGTTATTTTTAATGTCTGTCATAATGTTTCCTCCTTAATCGTAACGAATTTTTGGATTGATTACGCCGTATAGTAGATCAACAATTAAGTTTATACCTACATACTGTAAGGCGAAAAGCATCAATAATGCCTGTATTGTTGGGTAATCACGAAAGGCTATAGAATCAAATAATAATCTACCTATACCTGGTATAGAGTATATATTTTCAGTTATAACTGTACCTGATAATAAACCACCAATTTGAAGGCCTAATATTGTAACTATTTGAATTAATGAATTTCTAAAAGCATGAGCATACATAACCATTTTTTCTTTTTGACCTTTTGCTCTTGCTGTTCTTATGTAATCTTCTTTTAATGTTTCTAGCATAGATGAACGTGAGTATCTAGCTAAAACTGCCATTATACCAAGTCCCATTGAAAAAGACGGCATAATAAGCGATTGCCAGCTATCAAGACCACCTGTTGGTAGCCAGCCTAGTTGTACTGAAAACAGCTGAATTAACATTAGCCCAACCCAGAAACCTGGAAGTGAGAGCCCTGTTATCGCTGTAAACATTGTTAAATGGTCTAAAATATTTCCCCTGTTGATTGCTGATATAATACCAAGTAATATACCGAATACTGGAGCCCAAAGCATTCCAGCAAAAACTAATTTTAATGTGTTTGACATTCTACCTGCTATTAATTCAGCAACTGGATCTCCTGATTTAATACTAACACCTAAATCTCCTGAAAGTAAATCTCCCATATAATTTACGTATTGTACAATTAAAGGATCATTTAATCCATGTTCCTCACGAATAGCCTCTACTTGTTCTGGTGATGCTTCAAGCCCTGCTAAGTTTTTAGCTGGATCACCCGGTAGAAGGTGAATAAACATGAATACCACCACTGAAATAATAAGCATTAATGGAATTGTTTGCAAAACTCGTCTTATGAAATAACGATTCATTAATGTGCCTCCTTGTTTTAAATTAAAAAGGGAAAGTTTTTAACAACTCTCCCCTTTTTTTCGTGAAACTTATTCTTGTACTAGTTCTACTGTTCTGTAAACAACTTCACCAGCTGG
>CAZVOQ010000049.1:0-10154 GCA_964628475.1 uncultured Oscillospiraceae bacterium
ATATCCGAAACTTTTATACTTTCAATAGATTTTATATTATCTTCTCCTAAAACAATATGGTTTACTCTTAGTGCTGTTTGATTTGTTATATTAGAAGTATCTCTGTGTACCCATATCTGCCTATCATAATTTATGCTAATTTCAATTTTATCACCTGCAACTAAAGCTGGAAGATTTATTGTGTATCTTCCAGCTTTATCATTAGTGTAAGTGCCTGTTCCTTGCTGATAGCCTTCTTCATCTAAGTTTAAATCAAAGATTTCAAAACTTTCAACTGGCATAGTTCCTCTATTTATAAAAGAATCACTATAAACCATCTCTCCTACAAATTCCATACCTGCTGGTACTTCAATTGTCATACTAGATGGCCTTTCCAGATTTTTTGTAAATGTTATAGTTAATACTTCAATAGCATTTTCATCTAAACTAGGATACATCATATAGCTTTGAACACCTTGTGTGGTAAGCGCTGTTCCACTACTTAAAATCGCCGTATACATATCACCAACTTTTTCAGATGAAATTATATCTTCGCTTTCTATAAAACTATTATCAATATTTTCTTGCAAACTCTCATTTATTTTATCAATATCAGCGCTATTTAAATCATTTGCATTTGCATTAATATCTAATAAGATTAAGGTAGATAATATTAAAAACACAGGAATTATTTTTTTTATTACTTTCATTTAATATAGTCTCCTTTTTAATTATTTTTAAGATTCTCTATTTATTAATATAAAATCTTGATTAGATATCAATTTATTTGTATCATCTTTAAAAAAATTAATTTGAACAGAAGAAAAACTTCCTATTTGAATTTCTGCACTACTCTTTTCCTCTCCTGTGCCTATAAATATATCTTGTTTACCGCTTACTTCATCTTTAGTTATATACGGATTTGTCCTATCTGGGTAAATTGAATTATCATATTGAAGTAAAACATTTCCTGAAAATTCATATGATGAAATAGTAACGACTGCTGATTTACTTTCATTATTTTCTCCAACTGAAATATATGTGTTTTCAAAAGGGGTGAAAACTGTAAAATTTGCAGATAAAGTTTTATTAAACGGCTGAATACTCCTTGCTATAATTTTTATTTCAACTTCATTGTTATAAAAATATTCGCTTGGAATTCTAAGAGAAATATAGGCTGATTTTTCATCTTTTGATATTATATATTCTCCTTTTTCATTCGCATCATCATAATATACCACCACATCTTCCACTTTTTCATTTTGCAATTCATTATTAGTTATATAAGCCGAAACAGTGTAACTTATATCTTCTTTTGAAAATCTAAATTCATCATCATAATTGTTAATTTCAATATATATATCTTCAAAAGGCGTATAATTTGAAACGGTGTAGCTCTGTGCTTCTTCATTTAAAATATCGCTATTAAAATAAAAATCTAATATTCCAGCAGGTAAATTTTCGCTTTCATTAAACTGAATGTAATAAGCAAAACTTGTTACGATTAGCGCTGTGCAAGATAAAATTAAAATAATAATTATAAATATTATTCTAATATCATAATTATTTTTCTTCATTTTAATCCCCTTTTTGAATTGCTTCTATAATAATTTTTATTGCATCAATTTCATAAGAATATTTCTTATCATCTTCTATTATTTTTATATCTAAAATATAAGAATGTGTGGTATTTTCAACAGGAAGTATTCCCTTTTGAGATTCATATCTATTTAAACTTTCATTATAAAAAAACTCTTCGCTTTGAATATAATTTTCTCCACCATCATTTTTTAAAGAAAATGATAATGGAATATTATTTGTTGTTTGAATAAAAATTCTATATTCTAAAGCAACTTCGCTATTATTATCTTCATTAAAATTAACAATATTAAATCTAAGATAATTTTCATTTTGTCCACTTAAATTTGCTAAATTCGCTTTAAATTCTTGTGAATACACCCCATCAATATAAAAACTCGCCACGCCTATATTTGCATTTCCAGTGTACCTAGATGTAAATTTGGCTAAAGAATTTGAAGTAAACATTAATGAAATAAAAAAAACAAAAGATAAATAATATATTGTTTTATTCTTCATTTTTCACCTCTTATAAAAAGAAAACCAAATTAGATATATTTAGTTTGTCTCAAATTTATACATATAAACATAAGTTTAATATAATTATAATTTTGATTTTGTTTAAATAAAACTTATATTATATATTATGTTTAAATATAAACCTTTTTTATAATATTTCATCTTATAAAAACTTTTCTAAATTTATCATCATTGGTTTTCATTTTTATTATGTGTAAGAGTTTAGATTTTATTTTTCCAATATTATACAGCAGAAGTATCTTTTTGCGTTGCGCTAATATTTATATTAAAATTAAGCTCTTGATTTAATAAGCCATCTTGAGTATCATCGCTATCAATTCCGCCATCATACTCCCATTGCCAATAGATTGTTTTTGTAAATCCTGATTGCGCGTTAGCTAAATTAACTTCAATATTAACATCATCAGTTAATAAAGTGTCCATTTCAGCATCGCTATAAAATTTAATTGCTGGATGTCCTGCTGTGCTAGGATTTATATCATTTACAGATAGATTATATGTGTAAGCTACTTCAGCACTGCCAAAGTCTACTTCAAAACTCCCTTTATCGCCAGGAGCAATTTGAGTGCTTAAAACATTATTATTTTCTATTTTTGTATCCGCTAAATTAAAGCTGAAGTTTGCACTTGTTAAAGACTCGCCTTCAAACTGAATATCTGTCCATTGTGCAACACTAACAGTTGCAGTACCAGTTGATGTGCTTGTGTATTTTGCTAGTGTACCACTTAATACTGTAGTAGAAATTAGCATTAGTAATAATGCTATAATTGCTAGTTTTTTATTTCCATTATCTTTTTTATTATTCATTTTCATTATCCTTTTTTATCTTATTCAATTCCTCTTTTAGAGTTTCAATTTCTTTTTGTGATTGTATATTTTTTTTATTCTTTTTGTTTATTTCAAAAAGTGTTATTAAGCAAAGTGGCAACACTATGCATAATAAAATCCCTGTTGGTGTTTGTAAAAACAATATTAATAAGCCTAATTTTTCAATGTGAAGTATATATTTGCCTTGTATCTCTTCTTCTAGCACCTTAAAATTATCCACAGAATCATTTTCATCACCCTTTGTTGTAAATTCAAAGCTATTACCTATTTTTTCTATGCTATTAATCCTATGAGTTACAGCTATTTCATCTTTTAGATAGGTTATAATATCACCTACCTTTAAGTTTTCTGCTTGTATATCTTTAATAAAAATAAGTGAGCCCACTGGAATAGATTCTTGCATAGAACCCGACACTACCACCACAGGGCTTACCCCTAAAACGCTAGGCACTTTATCTGGATTTAAATATGATTTAGCTATTAAAATCACATTCATTATAATTAACACGCAAAAAAACAAAGCTATTATATTTCGCAAAAAATCCATAATATTAAAGCTTATTTTTTTCAAATTCATCATCCCTTTAAATAGTTTTTTTGTAATTACAACTATAATATATCATGCAAAATTTTAAAGTCAATGCATTATACCAAACATTGACATTTATTGCATAAATTCACCAATTATTACTCAATACTATTTTTATAAATCTTTTTAATATTACTATAATGAAAAATAAGCTGACACTTTACGTGTCAGCTTATTTTATATCTTTTTATTCAATACTTTATATCACTTTGTATCTATTAATTTATATTTATGCTTGATACAGCCTTATATAAAGTTTTAAATGTGTTATATGATTTTTCATATTTTTCTACTGCTTGTTTATTAGGATAAATTGTACTAGTTATTTTAACAATTGCATTAACGCATTCTTCAATATTTTTGTATTCACCACAGCCCACTGCAGCTAGCATAGCAGCACCAAGCCCTGGTCCTTCTTCTGATTCAATTGTTTCCACAGGCAAGTTCATAATATCAGCAACCATTTGTCGCCAAATTGAACTTTTCGCACCTCCGCCACAAATTTTAGTAGTTTTAATATTAGTTCCTTGCTCTCTTGCAATTTCTATACTATCCCTTACAGCAAAAGTTACACCTTCCATAATGCTTTGAGTCATCATTGATTTTGTTGTATCCATTGATAAACCAAAGAAAGCACCTCTAACATCTGGATTATTATGAGGAGTTCTCTCTCCCATTAAATAAGGAGCAAAAAACACTTTGTTTTCGCCTGCTGGCACAAAATCATTTTGAAGTGAATTAAAATCTTTTGTGCCTAAAATATCTTCACTCCACCATTTATTGCAAGACGCTGCACTTAGTATACAGCCTAGTAAATGATAATTTTCATTAACATGATTAAATGCATGAATTGCATTATTAGTAGGCAAATTAAAGCTATCGCTTGAAATAAAAACTGTTCCAGAAGTTCCAAGTGATATATTACAACTTCCGTTTGACACAGTACCTGTTCCAACAGCTGCTGCTGCATTATCCCCTGCCCCAGCCATGATTTTAACATCTTTTGATAACCCTAGCTGTTTTGCAACATCTTCTAATAATGTTCCTGTGCAATCAGATGAGTAAAATAATTTTGGCATTTGATTTTCTTTAATTGAGCAAATTTCAAGCATTTCACTTGACCACTGCCTTTTTTCAACATCTAAAAGTAGTGTTCCTGCAGCATCTGAATAATCGCAGCTATGTACGCCTGTCATTTTATAAGCAAGATAATCTTTTGGAAGCATAATTTTACTTATTCTATTAAAATTTTCTGGCTCATTTTCTTTTACCCATAAAATTTTTGGAGCTGTAAAGCCTGCAAAAGCTATATTAGCCGTTAGTTTTGCTAATTTTTCTTTTCCAACTACGTTATTTAAATACTCTGTTTCTTTTCCTGTTCTTCCATCATTCCATAAGATTGCAGGACGGATAACATTATCATCTTTATCTAAAATAACAAGTCCGTGCATTTGCCCACCAAAGCTGATGCCTTTAACTTCACTTGAATTTATAGGCGAAATTAATTCAGCCATTCCATCAACAACAGCATTCCACCAATCTTTAGGAGATTGCTCAGACCAACCTGTTTTTGGCATTGAGAGTGGATAATCTCTACTAACGATATTTTTTATTTCACCACTTTTATGCATCAAAAGCATTTTTGTAGCAGATGTTCCAACATCTATTCCTATATAATACATAATTTTATTATTCCTTCCCTATTCTTAAGCAAAAGGATTTTCTCCTGGATATGGTAGGTGTTTTGGTTGATTGTATGAAATATCTTTAATTCCAAGATATTTAAACACTTCAAATATTAATTTTCCATGTTTTCCAAATGCAACCGCTGCATGGTGTGGATATTGTTTTGCAATTAATACATGGCGATAAAATCTATCCATTTCTGGAACTGCAATTATACCAATACCGCCAAAACTTTGAGTTTTCACATCTAGCACTTCGCCTTGTGCGATATATGCTTTTAAAGATGTATCAGCGCCACTTTGTAGACGATAAATTGTAACTTCACCAGCTTTAATATCGCCTTCTAGTGTTCCTCTTGAAATATTTGGCTCTGGAAGGTCTGGTTCTAATCCGCGCTTCATAATTCTTTGATAGCTCATATGTGGATTACGTAATAAATCAGAGCATGTGTTTCCACAATGGAAGCCCATGAATGTTTCATCTAATCTAATATCATATTTATCTTTAATTGATTCTTCATACATACTTTCAGGAACTGTGTTATTAATATCTAAAAGAGTAACTGCCCCATTAGACACACATTGTCCGATATATTCAGATAAAGCGCCATAAATATCAACTTCACAAGATACTGGTATTCCTCTGCCCGTTAAACGAGAGTTTACATAGCAAGGTACAAATCCAAATTCAGTTTGGAATGATGGCCAGCATTTATTAGCAAACACAACGTAATCTCTTGCGCCTTTATGGCTTTCCATCCAATCTAATAATGTAACTTCAAATTGCGCAAGCTTTGGCAAGATACCTGCATATTTATTTTCTGCACCTAATTCTTTTTGCATATCAAGTAAAACAGCTTCTATTCTTTCATCTCCAGCGTGTGCATTAAAAGCAGCTAGTAAATCAAGTTCGCTATTTTCTTCAACTTCAACTCCTAAATCATATAAGCCTTTAATTGGGCCATTACATGCTAGAAAATCAAAAGTGATAACTTTTAGATTTTTAACGCCTAAAACAGCTTTAGCTATCGATTTAAAATCATTAATTTTTGATACAACTTCATTAGCTGTTCCTACTGGAAATTCTGGAATATATGCAGTTTTTCCTCTAATCCCAAGGTTATAACTACAATTTAGCATTCCACAATATGCATCGCCCCTACCGTCTATTAAATCTCCATCTCCTTCAGAAGCCGCAACATACATAATTGGCCCTGTAAACCAATCAGTTATCATTGTTTCTGGAGTTTCTGGACCAAAGTTTCCAAGATAAACAACTAGAGCATTAACTCCATTATTTTTAACATCTTCAACTGCTTTTTTTGCATCTAATTCTGTTTCAACAGTTATAGGACATTGATATATTTCTTCTTTTAATATATCACATATCGCTTTGCGTCTTCTTTCTGTTAAAGAAGCTGGGAAACAGTTTCTTGAAACTCCGATAATCCCAAGTTTCACATCAGGCATATTTTGTAACATAATATTTTCTCCATTTCTATTTTTTAATTTTAACTAAAGGCTAATGTCTATATTTTTTCCATCTAATCCAACATAAGCCCCATCTTTTGCTTCGTTTGAGTCTTTATGGGCTAGTAGCCATTTATTTTTTGCCCATAATCTTAAATCATCTTGATTTTTAGCTTTAATTTCAGGTTTATCAGTGTTAGTTCCTTTTGGAAGCACAACCATAACCTTAAATCCGCCATCAATTTTGCAAGGTGCATAATGAAGGGATGTAGCATATAATTCAACTGCAACTCCTGCTGGGCAATTAAAAGCTTCAACACAAGATGTGTGTAAAACTCCGTTTGAAATTTGAGTTTGTTTTGCTAATAGTAGTATAAAATCTCTAGTGCCAATATTAATTTCACTATCTCTGTGATACTCAAGGCAATTTAATTTTGTGTTATGCCCATTACAATACCCAAATTGTATAGGCATTCCTCCAAAAGCATTATTTTGAACATCTAAAAAAACTTCTGTTTTTTCTAATAATGGCTCAGATGGAATATACATAACTCCCTCTGGAAGTTCAGTTTTATTTTCTAAAACATCTAATACTTTAGAAAAATCATACCCCGTAACTACCTGACCATATTCTAAAAATAATGGATCAAATACTGATTTAATTTTCATAATACACTAATTCCTTTTCATCAATTAAGCTTTACGTTTTTTAGAAACAACATCAAATATAACTGCTGCTAAAAGCACTAAACCTTTTACAACTCTTTGATAGTTTGCATCTACACCCATAATACTCATGCCAAGGTTTATAACACCCATTAATAAAGCACCGATAATAACTCCTGGAACTGTTCCTATTCCACCATATGCAGAAGCACCACCAATAAAGCAAGAGCCTATCGCATCCATTTCGTAGTTTTGTCCATATGTAGGCTGTGCAGAAGTCATTCTAGCAATTGTTAGCATACCTGCTAAAGCAGATAGTAGCCCCATATTCGCATAAGCCATAAAATATATTTTATTAGTGTCTATACCAGAAAGTTTTGCTGCTTTTTCATTGCCACCCACTGCATAGAAATGTCTGCCTATTGTTGTTTTAGATGTTATATAAGCGTAAATTATTATAATCGCTGCAACCCAAACAAGTGAAGTTGGTATGCCTTTGTATTGGCTTAATTTTATTGTAAAGAATAGTATTGCAGCTATAATTAATCCAGATTTTGTTGCCATTAATCCAATGCTTTCAACTTCGTATCCTTTTTTGATTCGAATTTTTCTTGCATTTAATTGAGATACTACATATGCAATAATTGAAATAGCCCCAACTACTAAAGTTAGCGTATTAAGCTCTGTTTCTTTTCCTGAAACCATCATAGTAATTCCGCCGCCGAATATATCAGGAATATATGGGTTAGCCCCACCGCCAAATGTGCTAACAAAAGCATCGCTTTTAATTGCAACTGTCATTCCTTCTAATACAACGTTTGCAAGGCCTCTAAAAATAAGCATGCCTGCAAGAGTTACTATAAAAGGCGGTACTCTCACATAAGCAATCCAAAATCCTTGCCAAATACCAATACCAAGCCCGATAATTAGCATTGTTGCACAAGCTGCCCAAACATTTATACCATCTTGCATCATAATAGCGCCTACTGCGCCAACAAAAGCTACAACAGAACCAACGGATAAGTCAATATTACCACCAGTTAATATACAAAGTAGCATACCAACTGCTAAAACAAATACATAGGCATTTTGTGAAATTAAGTTAGTAACATTTTGCGGTAGCAGTAGTTTTCCTTCTGTTCCCCATGTAAAAAAAGCTACAACTAAAACAAGGATAATAAGCATAGTGTATTTTTGCACCCAATCGCCTACTGCTAAACTACCTTTTGCTTTTTTATTTTCTGCTGGAATTTTTTCAGCTAATTTATTCATAATTATTTAACTCCTTTTATGCTCCTGATTTTAAAATACTTGCCATAATTTTTTCTTGAGTTGCATCTTCTGTTTTAAATTCTCCAACGATTTTGCCTTCGTTCATAACATAAATTCTATCACTCATCCCCAAAACTTCTGGCATTTCAGATGAAATAATAATAACAGATTTGCCTTGTGCAACTAAATCATTAATAATACAATATATTTCATATTTTGCACCTACATCTATACCTCTTGTAGGCTCATCTAATATTAGCACTTCTGGATTTGAAAACATCCATTTGGACAGTAGCACTTTTTGCTGATTCCCTCCAGATAAGTTTCCAACATTTTGCTCTACACCTGAGCATTTTGTGTGCATTTTTTTAACATAATCTTTAGAAACTACATGCTCCATATCAATATCAATAACGCTATTTTTTGAAACTCCTTGAAGATTTGCTAAAGTTGTGTTTATTCGTATAGGATTACTTAAAATAAGTCCATTACCTTTTCTATCTTCTGTAACATAAGCAAGGCCCATTTTAATTGCTTCTTTTTCATTTTTAGGCGAAACTTCATTACCTAAAATGCTCATTTTACCACCTATATACTGGCCATAACTTTTTCCAAACAAACTCATAACAAGTTCTGTTCTTCCAGCGCCTTGAAGCCCTGAAAAACCAACAACTTCACCTTTTTTAATGTTAAATGATACATCATCAACAACTTTTCTATCTCGATATATTGGATGCATAACTGACCAATTATCAACTTTTAAAGCCACTTCATCTGTGACATAATTTTCTATTCTTTTTGGAAATCTATCTGATAATTCTCTGCCTACCATGCCTTTAATAATACGATTTTCATCTATTGATGTTCCGATTTTTTCAATAGTTTCAATGCTTTTACCATCACGAATAACAGTTATTTCATCAGCAACATATGATACCTCATTTAGTTTATGTGATATTATAATCGATGTCATTCCTTCTTCTTTAAATTGCAGTAATAACTCAAGAAGTGCTAATGAATCAGCTTCATTTAAAGATGAAGTTGGCTCATCAAGTATAAGAAGTTTTGCATTTTTAGCTAGAGCCTTTGCAATTTCAACTAGTTGCTGTTTACCAACCCCTAATTCACTAACCTTTGTTCTAGCTGATTCTTTTAAGCCAACTGTTTTTAAATACTTATCGGCTTGGCTGTATGTAGTGTCCCAATCAATTGCGATTTTTTTACCTTTTTCATTACCCAAAAACATATTTTCACCAATAGACATTTCTGGTATTAATGCTAATTCTTGATGAATAATAATAATTCCTTTGTTTTCGCTATCATGTATTTTGGAAAATTTACAAACATCTCCCTCATATATAATATCTCCTGTATAACTACCATGAGCATATACTCCCGATAGTACATTCATTAGCGTGGATTTTCCTGCACCATTCTCCCCTACTAAAGCATGTATATGACCTTTTTTAACTTTTAAATTCACAGTGTCTAACGCCCTAACTGGTCCAAAAGTTTTTGTGATATCTTTCATTTCTAAAATATATTCA